>JADHRH010000068.1 GCA_016777545.1 Candidatus Pelagibacter sp. | reverse complement strand
CCAATATCAAAGAAGAAAAAAATAAAATTCAAAAAATATTCAAAAATGAATTTGTATATAGTTGGGCAGATATGAATAGCTCATTGTTTTCCGCTTTAAAGGTTGAAAGAAATGTAATGTTTATAATCTTATCTTTGATTATTATAGTTGCTGCTTTTAATATTATTTCTGGGCTTACAATTCTTGTTAAGAATAAAACAAGAGATATAGCTATATTAAAATCTATTGGTGTCTTAAATAAATCCATTGTTAAAATATTTTTTCTTGTTGGAGTTATTATTGGTACTACAGCAACTTTTTTTGGAATTTTTTTAGGTGTATTGTTCTCATTGTATATAGAAAACTTGAGAGAGTTTTTAAGTAGTGCTTTTAATATTAGTTTGTTTCCTGAGGAGATTTATTTTTTAAGCACAATGCCTTCAGAAATCAACCCGACTTCAATCTTTATTATTTCCCTTTGTTCAATTTCTATAACTATTATTGTTTCAATTTTTCCCGCTATAAAAGCTTCAAAATTAGACCCAGTTAAAGGACTTAAGTATGAATAATCTGATATCATTAAAAAATATATCAAAATCTTTTTCTAACAATAGAAAAATAAATGTTTTAAAAAAAATCAATTATTCTTTTGTAAAAGGTAAAATTTATTCTCTAGTTGGACCATCTGGATCGGGAAAATCTACATTACTAAATGTTTTATCAATGATAGATAAACCTACTACTGGCTCTTTGTTAATTGGTAATACACCAATAAACTTTAACGATAATTCAAAAAATGACAAAATTAGATCAAGTAAAATTGGTATTATCTATCAACAAAATAATTTACTTCCAGATTTTACTGCATTAGAGAATGTTTATTTAGCTGGTTTAGCTTTAACTAATGATAAAAAAAATTCAATTGAAAGAGCAAAAGAAATTATAAAAACAATGGGCCTTTCATCACGTGAAGCTCATTTTCCATCTGAACTGTCAGGAGGTGAAATGCAAAGAATTGCAATGGCTAGAGCACTAATTAATGAACCTGAAATTATATTAGCAGACGAGCCTACTGGCAGCTTAGATCATACTACTGCTAAAGAGGTTTTTAATGTTTTATATAAATTAAAAAATAAAAATAGATTAATAATTTATGCAACTCACAATAGATTTTTTGCTAATATGGCTGATTGCAAATTAGAAATGATTGATGGTAATATAAAAGCTATCAATGCCAGAATTAAATAATCAAAATTTTAATCACTTAAAAATTCACACACAGTATTCAATTTGTGAAGGTGCTATCAAAATTGATAACTTAAAAGATTTTTGCAAAGAAAAAAAAATACCCTGTTTAGGTATTTCAGACACATCTAATTTATGTGGTGCATTAGAGTTCGCTGAAAATATCTCTAAGGTTGGTACACAGCCAATTATTGGCACTCAAATTTATTTTAGATTTGAAGATACAACAGGGCTATTACCCCTAATAGCTCTTAACGAAAATGGATATAAGAGAATTATTGAACTTTCATCAAGGTCTTACCTTGAAAATGATGCATTATCTGACCCTCATTTAGATGTAAAAGATCTTTTAATAGACACTGAGGGTGTGTCCTTACTTTCTGGAACTATTCAAGGGTTATTCGGTAAACTATTTGAAAAAGGTCGTTTAGATGAAATATCAAAACTATATAGAAGCTTATCATCAAAATTTAATGATAATTTTTACTTAGAAATCCAAAGACATGGTGATCAAAACGAAATTGCTTTTGAAAAATTCAATTTAGAACAATCTTCAAAAATTCAAATACCAATTATAGCTACAAATGAAGTTTATTACTTAACACCTGACATGCACGAAGCTCATGATGCTTTAACGTGCATTGGTTCTAAAACTTATGTTAATGAAAAAAATAGAATTAAATATAGCAACCAGCATTATTTTAAATCTAATGAAGAAATGTCAAAGCTATTTTCAGATCTTCCTGAAGCTTTAGAAAATAACTTCAATTTACCATTTAAATGTAATTTTAGACCACAGTTTTCAAAACCCGTACTTCCAAATATTAGCTCTGAAAAAGGAGGCAGTGCTGATGAAATACTTAAAAAAGATTCGCTAGACGGATTAAAAGAAAAATTCCTGAAAGTTTTTAAAATTGAAGAAAATAATTTAAAAACAACTGATAAATTTTTGAAATACAAAGACAGACTAGATCATGAGTTAAAAATCATAATCGAAATGAAATATCCAAGTTATTTTTTGATTGTATCTGATTATATTAAATGGGCTAAAAATAACGATATTCCAGTAGGACCTGGTAGAGGTTCTGGGGCTGGCTCACTAGTTGCTTGGTGTTTGTCCATTACTGATGTTGACCCGATTAAATTTAATCTAATATTTGAAAGATTTTTAAACCCTGATCGAGTATCAATGCCTGACTTTGATATAGATTTTTGTGAGGAAAAAAGAGATCTTGTTTTTAAATATTTAACTACAAAATATAAAGATAGTGTTGCTCATATAATTACATTTGGAAAATTAAAAGCAAGAATGGTTATTAGAGATGTTGGTAGAGTATTAGGTTTACCATATGGTTTTGTTGACAGTATTTCAAAAATGATCCCTTTTGATCCTTCTAGACCTCAAAGTCTAACTGAGTGTATTAATAGTGAACCACGACTTCAAAAATTAGTTAATGAAGACCCACGTGTAAAAAAATTAACTGATCTTTCTTTAAAATTAGAAGGTTTAAATAGAAATGTAGCAACTCATGCAGCAGGTGTTGTAATAGCTGATAGAAAATTAACAGAAGTTGTACCTTTATACAAAGATGCTGCAGCAGACTTGCTGTTACCATCAACACAATTTGACATGTATTCAGCAGAAAATGCTGGCTTAATCAAGTTTGATTTTTTAGGATTAAAAACTTTAACAGTTATTAATAGAACACAAAAATTGATTAATAAAAAAGTTAAAGATTTCAAAATTGAAGATATTGATTTTGATGATCAAAAAGTTTTTGAACTTTTATCTTCTGGTAACACTGTTGGATTATTTCAAGTTGAAAGTGCTGGTATGCGCGAAGCTTTGTTGCAAATGAAACCCAACCACATTGAAGATATTATTGCTCTTGTTGCTCTTTATCGTCCAGGACCTATGAGCAACATACCAATTTACAATGACTGTAAACACGGAAGACAAACACCTGATTATTTGCATCCATTACTTGAGGATATTTTAAAACCTACTTACGGAGTTATTATTTATCAAGAACAAGTGATGCAAATAGCGCAAAAACTCTCTGGTTTTACCGCTGGTGAGGCAGATATTTTAAGAAGAGCTATGGGTAAAAAAAAAAGAGCCGAATTAGAAAAGCAGAAACAGGGATTTATTGCTGGTGCTTTGAAAAATGGAATTAGCAAAGAAGTTGCAGCTAGTATATTTTTAAAAATTGAACCATTTGCTGAATATGGATTTAACAAAAGTCATGCTGCTGCTTATGCTATAATTTCTTATCAAACAGCTTTTTTAAAAACCTATTATCCTAAAGAGTTTTTTGCAGCATCTATGACAATGGATATTTCAAATCAAAATAAATTGGGAGAATTCCATGAAGAACTAAAAAGAATTAATATTAAAGTTATACGACCTGATATTAATAAGTGCTTTGCAGATTTTCAATTCGATGACAATAATTTTTATTATGCTCTTGGTGGAATTAAAAGTGTTGGTTATGAAGCAATATCAAATGTTGTTAAAGAAAGAAATGAAAATGGAGATTTTAAATCTATAAATGATTTTTTAAATAGAGTTAATCCTAAAGATATAAATAAACTTCAATTAGAAGGTTTGGTTAAAGCAGGAGCTTTTGATAATATAGATAACAATCGACAAGCCTTATTTAATTCTATTCCAAATTTTATTTTAAAAACAAAAAATATTTATGAAAACAAAGCAGCAAATCAAATTGATCTTTTTGGCTCAGATGAAGAACAGGATAATGAAATAGTTCTAAATATTGAAGATTGGAAGTTTGAGGATCGTTTATCAAGAGAATTTGAAGCTATTGGTTTTTTTATATCTGACCATCCTTTAAATCAATTCAAAGAAATTTTTGATGACTATAAAATTGTCGATTACGCACAATTTAATTTGGATGATACAATAAAAGAGGCAAATATTGCAGCTACACTTTTAAAAATCACTGAAAGAAAAACTGCAAAAGGTAATTCATACGGAGTTATTAAGTTCACTGATTTAACTAGTGTTTTTGAGCTCTTTATTTTTTCAGATATTTTAGAACTTAATAGAGAGGTTTTAGTTGAGGGTAGCTCTTTAATCATAACCTTGATCAAAACCATTTCTAACGATGAGAATAAATTTAAAAGAATAAATGTTCAAAAAATAGCTTCTCTCAAGGATCTTTTTAATAAGCCTGTTAATGAAATCGTATTTAATATTAAATCAATTAAAGACATCGATAAAATTTCTGATTTAGTGAATGAAGAGGGGACAACTGAGGTAAAAATTAATATAACTGATAAAAACAATGAGATTAGCTTTAAATTGAAAAACAAGCGTCTAATTGACAGAAAAGCTATTAATATCATCAGAAATAAAGATATTTCGACAACTATTCATTAAAAAAGACTTGTTTGTTCTATGAATAATTTGTAAATAACTCTTAAATTAAATTAACACGCACACAGTTTGTGGTTTTATACCTCCGGTCCTTAAATGGAAATTACTGTGGTGGCTTAACCGGGAATAAATATGAAAATACCAAGTCTAACTATCCAACAACTATTAGAAGCAGGCGTTCATTTAGGTCATAAGACCTTAAGATGGAACCCAAAGATGAAAAAATACATTTTTGGAAAAAGAGATTCAATTCACATTATTGATTTAACTCAAACATTAGAATTAACCAATGTAGCTTTAGAAAAAGTTTACAATACGATAGCCAATAATGGCAAAATTCTTTTTGTATCTACAAAAAAACAAGCATCAGAAGCTATTGCTGAAGTTGCAAAAGAAACTGGACAATACTTTGTAAACTACAGATGGTTAGGTGGAATGCTAACTAACTGGGGAACAATCTCAGGATCAATTAAAAAGATGAAAAAATATGAGGCTGATCTTATAGCTGAAAATAGAGGCTTTACAAAAAAAGAACTTTTAAAGATGAGTGTTAAAAAAGATAAATTAGAAAGAGCATTAGGTGGAATTGCAGAAATGAAAAAGGTTCCTGATCTAGTTTTTATTATTGATACTAATTATGAGTCTCTAGCTATTGCTGAAGCTTCTAAATTAGGTATTCCAATCTGTGCTATACTTGACAGCAATTCTAATCCTGATGGTATTGATTACCCAATTCCAGGTAACGATGATGCTAGAAGAGC
>JADHRH010000067.1 GCA_016777545.1 Candidatus Pelagibacter sp. | reverse complement strand
AAAGATAATTCAGAATACTTAATCGAAAGACGAGACAATATTTACGAAGTGGTAATTGGTCTTGAAGTTCATGCTCAGGTTACATCAAATTCAAAATTATTTTCATCTTCATCAACTACCTTTGGTGCCGAACCTAATACGCAAGTAAGTTTAGTAGATGCAGCATTTCCAGGAATGCTTCCGGTTATTAATGAGTACTGTGTAAAGCAAGCAATTAAAACGGGAATAGGCTTAAGAGCTCAAATTAATAAAAGATCAGTTTTTGATAGAAAAAATTATTTTTATGCAGATCTTCCACAAGGTTATCAGATCTCACAGTTTAAGTATCCAATAGTAGGAGAGGGAACAGTTATTCTTGATATGGCACATGGCCAAAAAGAAGTAGGGATTGAAAGATTACACCTAGAACAAGATGCTGGAAAAAGTATTCATGATATGGACCCACAAAATACATTGGTTGACTTAAATAGATCTGGTGTAGCTTTGATGGAAATTGTTAGCAAACCAGACATGAGAACTCCAGATGAAGTTAGTGCTTATATTAAAAAATTAAGATCTATTATGAGATACCTTGGTACGTGTGATGGAAATATGCAGGAAGGCTCTTTAAGAGCTGATGTCAATATTTCTGTTAGAATTAAAGGTTCTGATAAACTTGGAACTCGTTGTGAGATTAAAAATGTTAACTCAATTAAATTTATGCAAATGGCTATTGATTATGAAGCTAATAGACAAGTTGATTTAATTGAAGAAGGTAAAACAATTGATCAAGAAACAAGATTATTTGATACTAAAAAAAATGAAACAAGATCTATGAGATCTAAAGAAGATGCTCATGATTATCGATATTTTCCAGATCCAGATTTATTACCATTAGAAGTAACAGATGAATTTATTGAAAAACTTAAAGCAGATATCCCAGAATTACCAGACGATAAGAAAAAAAGATTTATTGATGAGTTTAAAGTCTCTGCTTACGAAGCAACAATTTTAGTATCAGATATTGAAACAGCTAAATATTTTGAAGAGGTAGTTGCTAAAATGGGCAAAAACAAAGATATGAAGTTAGCAGTTAACTGGATTACAGGTGAATTATTTGCTGTTTTAAATAATAAAAATTTAGAAATATCTGAAAGCCCAGTAAGTGCCAAAAATTTAGCAAAGTTAATTAATCTAATTAAGAATGGAACAATTTCTGGAAAAATAGCTAAAACAATATTTGAATTGATGATTGATGGAGACATAGATCCTCAAATAATTGTTGAAGAAAAAGGTTTAAAACAGGAAAGTGACCCTAAAGCTTTAGAGGCGTTAATAGATAAAATAATTGATACTAATAGAGAAAAAGCTATTGAATATAAGAATGGTAAAGAAAAGCTATTTGGTTTCTTTGTAGGTCAAGCAATGAAAGTTTCAGGTGGTAAAGCTAATCCACAACTAATAAATGAAATATTAAAGAAAAAACTTCAATAGTCTTAAAATAGGTAGACACAAAGGACTTAAAATACCATGGGTAAAGCAATTAGAATTACTGAAAAGCTTGAAAAATATATAAATAATTTTAGTTTAAAGTTAAATCCCATCCAGCAAGAAATCATCGAATACAATAATACACTTGGAGACGTTAAGAGAATGCAAGTAGCAACATCTCAATGTCATTTTCTTCATTTAATTATAAAAACTTCTAACATTAAAAATGTACTTGAAATTGGTACTTTTACTGGGTTAAGTGCACTTTCAATAGCTTTAGCATTACCAGATGATGGCAAACTTATAGCGCTAGATAAAGACAAAGAAACCAACAAGATTGCAGTAAGTTTTTTTAAAAAAGCTAATCTTACTAATAAAATTCAAACAATTGTTAAGCCTGCATTAGATAGTTTAGATGAATTAAAGAATAGTAAATTTGATATGGTTTTTATTGATGCCGATAAAATGAATTATAAAGAATATTATGAAAGATCACTGAAGTTATTAGATAAAGGAGGATTGATTATTGTAGACAATGTTTTATGGCATGGTGAGGTCGCTGATGAAGATAATTTAGATAAATTCACTGTAAATATTAGAGATTTTAATACTTATGTTGCAAACGATAAAAGAGTGGAACAAATCATTGTCCCTTTAGGTGACGGTATGACTGTTTGTAGAGTGATATAATGTTTGATGTTTTTGGTTTTTACAAATTTAAAAAACTCACTTCTTTAAAAAAAAATAAGATTTTACTACAGGATTATTTGATTAAAAAAAATATTCGAGGAACAATAATTATAGCTAATGAAGGAGTAAATGCAACAATCTCAGGAAAAGCTAACGATCTAAAGTCAACTATCACCAAGATTAAAAAGATATTGAATTTTAAAAAGTTTGATAGTGAAAATATTTCAAAAAGTAAATTTCAACCATTTCATAAGCCAAAAGTAAAAATTAAAAAAGAAGTAGTTCCTATGGGTCTTTCTTTGTCATCAAAAAATAAGAAAAATAATCATATAGATCCTAAAAAATGGAATAAGTTAATTAACGATAAAGACACATTAGTTTTAGATTCAAGAAAACCATTTGAATATAATGTGGGCACCTTTAAAAGATCAGTTAATCCTGATGTTGCTAATTTTAGAGAATTTCCAAAATACCTAAATAAACTAAAAAAAACGAAACCAATTGCAATGTTTTGTACTGGTGGAATAAGATGTGAGAAAGCTTCGGTATTTTTAGAAAAAAAAGGTTTTAAAAATGTTTATCAGCTAAAAGGTGGAATTTTAAATTATTTAAAAAATATTAAAAAAAAAGAAAGTTTATGGAATGGGGAATGTTTTGTCTTTGATAACAGAATCAGTGTTAAACATGGATTAGTAACTGGTACATACTCAATGTGTAGTGGATGTAGAAAACCAGTTTCACCAAAAGATAAGAAGTCTAAAAAATATGAGGAGGGTGTTTCATGCGTAAATTGTCATGATAATTTAACTCAAACTCAAAAAGAGAGATTTAGAATGAGACAAAAGCAAATAAATCTTGCTAAAAAGAGTGGTTCAAAGCATATATTTCAAAAAGAATTTAAATAGGAAAAATAATTGTCCAAAGCCATTAAATTAACTAAAGATCCAATTTGGGAATTACTTAGAAAAGTAACCATCCCAGCAAGTGTTGGTTCATTATTTCAAACATTTTATAATTTAGTTGATACCTGGTTTGCGGGTAGAATTTCTGCAGAAGCTATAGGTGCTATTGCTAAGTCATTTCCCATATACTTTGTCATCATTGCTGTTGGTGTTGGTATTGGTGCTGCAACGAACTCATGTATTGGCAATTTATTAGGTGCTAAAAAAATTAATAAAGCTTCACTATTTATTGCCCAATCAGTAATTTTTTCATTGGTCACTTCTATTGTTGTTACTTTATTTGGATTAAACGCTTCTGATTTTCTCTTGAGCGTTATGGGCTCTGATGCTGCTGGTATCGCTTTAACTAGAGAGTATTTAGATATAATTTTTTATGGAACATTTATAGTTATGATCCAAATCTCTTTAAATGGAGCTTTAAATGCACAGGGAGATACTAAAAGTTATAGAAATGTTCTTATCTTTAGCTTCTTTTTAAATATTTTTTTAAACCCATTATTTATCTGGGGATACGGAATTGTTCCAGCTTATGGTATAGGTGGCCTTGCAATAGCAACTGTTATCGCTCAATCTATTGGTACTATTTATTTAGCCTATAAAATTAACTCATGTAAATTAAGAAAGTATTTATCTATTAAATGCTTTATTCCTAAGTTTATTCTTCTTAAAGAATTGTTCGCACAAGCAATGCCAATTATGATTAGTATGTTGTTTATTGGAGTAGGTATTTTTAACATCTTATATTTTATTGGACAATTTGGTGATCTTGCAACAGCAGGCTATGGTGCAGCTTTAAGAGTTGAACAAGTCTTCTTACTTCCAGTAATTGGTTTAAATACAGCAGTACTTTCTATAGGTGGACAAAACTTTGGTGCTAAAAATTATAACCGTATTAGAGAGCTGTATACTAAGGCATTATTTTTTGGATCATCGTTTATGGCCGTAGCAGGTGTGGTTTTATTCTTCGGTGCAGAGTTTTTTGTATCTCAGTTTACAGATAATGTAGAAGCTATTTATCATGGTGCTATATATTTAAAAGTTGCTGCATTAATAGCTCCTATTTACCCAGTATTCTTTATTACAACAGCAGTCTTTCAGGCACTTAAAAAACCAATTTATAGTCTTTACTTAAGCGTTCTAAGGTTAACTGCATTTCCGTTCTTATCATTATGGTATGTAATTAATATTAGAGGAGGAGATTATGTGGATATTTTTTATACCATCATGGCAACCAATTGGTTTATGGGTATTGCGGTAATCATCTTTATTGGATATTTTTTAAATAATGTTTTTAAACAAAAAAAAAGTCATTTTTCTTATTAGTGTCTCAGTACTAATATTTATTTTAACTATTAACCAAGTCAAATCTCAAACAATCAAAATTGTAGATGGAGACACAATTCATCTTAATGGTGAAAAAATTAGATTTACAGGGATAGACACACCTGAATTAAAACAAACTTGCCTTAACAAAGGAGCTAAGGATCCTTGTGGAATTACAGCAAAACAAATCCTTATTGATAAAATTTCAAACAATAGTGTTGAATGTGTTAGTGAAGGAAAAGATCAATACAAAAGAACACTGGCCGAATGTTTTGTTAATAATGAAAGCTTATCAAGTTATTTAGTTAGAAGTGGCTATGCATTTGCCTATAGAAAATATTCACAAAAATTTGTATCTGATGAAGATTATGCAAGAATTAATAAAATAGGTATGTGGTCAATGGAGTTTGATTATCCTTGGGATTACAGAAAATCTAAGAAAAATTAAAGCTAATAGGGTAGTTCTGTTGCCAGGTGCTCCAAAATTCTAATTAATCTTTTGTTTATTAATTATTACCATCTTGTTTAAGTCTTTTTTCAAATTTTCTCACTATGAAAGAAACAATTAATATCAAAATCAAATATTCCAAGATTAAAAATGTATAAATTTCTAATGGTCTATAAGTTGACACAACTAATTCATTAGCTTTTCTTGTTAAGTCACCAATACCTATAATTGATACCAATGAAGACATTTTTAATACATATACAAACTGGTTGCCTAATGCAGGAAGGATATTTTTAATTGCTTGTGGAAGAATTACTAATCTTAACCTTTTATAAAAAGTTAAACCCAGTGATGAGCCTGCTTCCCATTGTGATTTTTTAATTGAGTTTATTCCTGCTCTAAAAATTTCTGCTTGAAAAGCACTTTCACTTATTGCCAGCGCAATTATTCCAGACACAAATGGACTGAAACTTAATCCAGTCATTATAGGTAAACCATAATAAATCC
>JADHRH010000066.1 GCA_016777545.1 Candidatus Pelagibacter sp. | reverse complement strand
TTGGATTAAATACCAAAATATATTTTTGTAATTCAATTTTTTTTGCAATTTCTAAGCATTTTCTTTTATTAACTAGAGATGCAAATTTTTTATCCAATATTCCTTCACGCTCATCTGGATAGATTTCTAATAATTTTTTTGCAATAACTAACCCTAAAACTCTATCACCTAAAAATTCAATTTTTTCATTATTATTCAAAGAGTCATAGCTTTTATGAGTAAGACTTTTTATTAAAATCTTAGGATCATAAAATTTTAACTTTAATTTCTTTTCTAAGATTGTTGAGGATATTTTCATTAATTAATAGTTTTAAAAAAACGATCAAACCTAATAGTTTTGTGCCATTTCCAAAAAGAAAAGATACTTGCAATTCTAAAATCTGATGAAAAAAAGATAAATTGTGCCTTACCAACTAGATTATCTTCATGGACATATCCAACGCTTGTTAAATATCTACTATCTTTAGAACAATCTCGATTGTCTCCAAGGAAAAAGTAATGTTTTGGTGGAACTATAAATACATCAGAATTTTGAAAACTATAATTTTTTAAATAAACGGTATTATGTATTGCACCATTTGGTAATTTTTCTTTAAACTTAATAACATCTATAGTTTGATTGCCACAATAAATTATATCATTCTTTGGAACCCTTGATTTAAAAATTTGATTATTATTAAGAAATAAATCACCATTTATGAATTGAATATTATCTCCAGGTAATCCTATTAATCTTTTGATATAATCTGTTCTATTGTCAGCAGGGGTTTTAAAAACAATAACATCACCTACTTCAGGTTTTTGTGAAAATATTCTGCCATCGAGTATTGGTGGACTAAATGGAAAAGAATGTTTGCTATAACCATAAGAATATTTGGTAACAAATAATCTATCCCCTACCAATAAAGTAGGTTCCATAGAAGATGAGGGTATATAAAAAGGCTGTATAAAAAAAGATCTAATAATAACCGCAATGATTAAGGCATAAAAAATTGTTTTGGCATTTTCAATTATAAAGTTTTTACTTATCATTATTTATTTTTTTGTAAAATTACGTATGCTATAGAATATTTTTTTTCATCAGAAATTGACAGAAAGAAATTGAATGAAGATGTTTTGAATTGATCTTTAACAATATTTTTTATCTTATTTGTAATTACAAAAGAAGGTTTACCTAATTTATCATTAATAATTGATATATCTTTAAAGTTAAGATTATTTCTAAAGCCAGTACCAATTGATTTGGCTAAAGCTTCTTTAGCAGCAAATCTTTTTGCATAATATGCTTTTTTATTTCTAATTTTTTTAGCAATAAGTATTTCTGAGTTAGAAAATATTCTTTTAATAAAATTATTACTTTTTATCAATTTATTAAATCTTGAGATATCAACTATATCAACACCTATACCAAGTATTTTCATGGTTATTTATTTATTATTTTTCTAAAAGATTTAATCGTTTTTTTTAAACCATGAGTGACAGATTCACCAATTATAAAATGTCCAATATTGAATTCTGTAATTTCTTTAATTTTTGTTAATATTGCAGTTGTTTTATAGTCAAGACCGTGACCCGCATGAATTTCAAGACCAAAATTTTTACCAAACTTAGAACATTTTTTAATTTTTATTAGTTCTTTTTTATAGTCTTTATTTTTTTTAATTAAATCTGAAATTTTTCCAGTATGTATTTCAACACAATCAGCATTTAATTCTTTTGCACTTTGAATATCTTTTAAATTTGGATCTATAAATAGGCTGGTTCTAATATTTGCTTTATTAAATAATGAAATTACTTTTTTAATTTTAGTTCTATTTTTATTTAAATTTAAACCGCCTTCTGTAGTTATCTCTTTTCTTTTTTCTGGAACAATGCAAATATAATTGGGTTTATTTTTTAATGCTATCTTTACTATTTCATCATTTAAAGAAATTTCCAGGTTAGTAATTATTTTTCTATCTTTACAGATTTCTAAAACATCTTGATCATTTATGTGCCTTCTATCTTCTCTTAAATGTATTGTAACGGAATCTGCACCACATTTACTAACATGTTTTGCTATCAATAATGGATTTGGATGGTTTGAGCCTCTTGCATTTCTAATTGTTGCAACATGATCTATGTTTACACCCAATTTTTTCATTTTATAAATCTACTTCCTGGCACTGTTATGGGTGTATTTTTAAGAAAATCAGGAAGTTTATTTTTTTTAAAAGTTGGAACATCGATTTTCATATGAGAAATAATTTCTTTTTTTATCTTTAAAGATTTTTTTGTTGATCTATCAATAATGGTAGCAAAACCAACAAGTTTTGCTCCTGGTCTGGTAATTAGATTTACACACTCTAAACTGGATTTTCCTGTTGTTATAACGTCTTCAATAATTAATACTTTAGAACCTTTTTTAATATTAAAACCTCTTCTTAAAGTAAATTTACCGTTAACTCTCTCACAAAATATAGTTTCTTTTTTTAAAATTTTACCTATTTCATAACCAATAATTACCCCACCCATCGCTGGAGCTAAAATTAAATCTATATATTTAAATTTTTTTTTGATCTTTTGGGCCAATGATTTACAAATAGAATTAGCTAAATTTGGAAAACTTAACAGTTTCGCACATTGAATATATTTAGATGAATGCAGTCCAGAAGAAAGTACGAAATGTCCTTCAAGTAAAGCGTTAGTTTTTTTTAAAATATTTAAAGATTTTTTGTGTGAAAGCATTTCTTTTTTCCTCATGTCTTATGATTTTAAACTTAATATTCTTTTGTTTTAGTTCGCTAATAAAATTTGTAAAGTTTTTCAGGTCTCTAATTATCAAATGGAACTTAAAGTTAATATAATATTGTGTTTTTTCATGCATCTCAACATTAGATATGTTTAATCTGTGATTACCTAGTAATGTTGTAATTTCACCTAGTTTGCCTGGTTGATCTGGTAAAGATATCCATAATGTAGTGTTATATTTCTTTATTCTTTCTTCTTTTTGTTCACCTTTCGAATGCCAATATCTTCTTATTGCTGCTCTAGCTTTTCCTGTTTTAGTAACTGGTATCCAGTGAAGTGAAGGTGATTTATTTTTTGAAGTTATTATATTAACGACATCTCCATTATGAAGAATACTTTGTAGTTCACTATCATTTCCATTTATTTGACAGCTAATAGCATTATCACCAATTTTTGTGTGAACCGCATAAGCAAAATCAATTGGAGTTGCGCCCTTTGGCAATTTTATTACTGAACCTTTGGGTGTGAAGCAAAAAACATTTTCCTGAAACATTTGAAGTTTAGTATACTCATAGAAATGTTCAGGATTTTCATTTTTATCAATAATTTCTACTAAATCTGCTAACCAATCATATTCTTTCCAAGTAAGTGAGTTAAATTTTTCAGAAGATTTATATTTCCAGTGAGATGCAATACCTCTTTCAGCAAATTCATGCATTTCCATAGTTCTAATTTGAATTTCTATAGGTCTTTTATTTGGTCCAATTACAGCTGTGTGTAATGATTTATAGTGATTAATTTTTGGTGAAGAAATATAATCTTTAAATTTTCCAGGTATACAGTTCCAATGTTGGTGAAATATTCCAAGTGCTTGATAACAATCATGCTCACTAGGCAATATAACCCTAAAACCTATTATATCTGTAATTTGCTCAAGGGATATTCTTTTTTTTTGTACTTTTCTCCAAATTGAAAAAGGAGTTTTTTCTCTTCCAAAAATCTTAGCTTTAATGTCATGATCATTTAAAAGTTCTGTAATTTGTATAGAAATTGATTTAAAGTTATTTACTTTATCTTCACGAATTTCATCTAATCTTTTTTTGATAAGTTCTCTTGCTTTATTATTTAAAACTTTAAAAGATAAATCTTCCAATTCATCTCTTATTCTGTGCATGCCCATTCTATCAGCTAATGGTCCATAGATCTCCATAGTTTCCTTAGCAATTCTTTCTTTTTTTTCAATTTTGCTAATAGCATCAATCGTTCTCATATTATGTAAACGATCCGCAAGTTTTACTAATAAAACTCTAATGTCTTTAGAGGTAGCTAAAATTAATTTTCTAAAATTCTCAGCTTTTGAACTAGAGTTTGCTTGATTTTCAAAAACAGAAATTTTGGTTACACCCTCAACTAAATCCGCAATTTCTTGTCCAAACTCTTTCTTGATATTTTCATATGTAGCATGTGTGTCTTCAATTGTGTCATGAAGTAATCCAGTAACAATTGTAGCGCTATCTAATTCTAAATCGCTAAGTATAGAAGCAACAGCTATTGGATGATTTGAATAGGGATCGCCTGATGCACGTTTTTGATTTTCATGCGCTTTAACAGCGTATTGGTATGCTTTATTTAATTTTTCAGGATTTAAAAACTTATTATAATTTTTGACTTTATTTATAAGTTCTTCAGAATTAAGCATAGGTTATTATAACACTAATTTATATTTGTTTAATAGATCTAAGGTTTTTTACTGACAAACTATAGACTAAATTAACAATATTTTTACCAGATTTTGGATCTTTCCACTTTTTATCTATTTCAAATAAAGGCAATAAAACAAAACTTCTCATTTTCATTCTAGGGTGTGGAATAAAAAGGTTTTCTTCAATAAAATTTAATACTTTTTTGTCATAATCAATAATGTCAATATCACATGTTCTTGGAGCATTCTTCTTTGTTCTAGATCTACCTAATTTTTTTTCAATTAATTTACAATATTTCAATAATTCAAGAGGGTTAAGTGTAGTTTTAACCTTAATGACTACATTTATATATTTTGGCAACAGTGGATCTGGCCATGAGTTAGATAGATAATATGATGAGGTTTTAACTATTTTTATTCTATTTTTTTCTAATTCAAATTTAGCTAAATTAATATTGTTAATTTTGTTACCTAGATTTGATCCGATTGCCAAATATGAATGTTTAACTCGATTTTCTAATATGTCTGGCTTTTTCACGATTCCAATCTCTGTTTTTTTTAGTAGCTCTTTTGTCAAATTGCTTTTTACCTTTTGCAACTGCTATCTCAATTTTAGCTTTGCCCTTTTTAAAATACATTTTTGTTGGAACAAGAGTTAGTCCATCTCTTTGCATTTTACCAATTAGTTTATTAATTTCTTTTCTATTTAATAATAATTTTCTTTCATCTGTGGGATTATGATTAGAATAACTTGCTTGTTTAAATGCTGAAATGTGTGAATTAATCAAAACAATTTCTCCACTTTTTTCAACAGCATAAGAGTCTGCTATATTTATTTTGCCTTCTCTAATTGATTTTATTTCAGAGCCTTTGAGAACAATTCCAGCTTCAATTAATTCCTCAAAAAAATAATTAAAACTTGCTTTTCTATTTAAGCAAATAATTTTTAAACCAGAATTGGTTTTTTTATTCATTAGAGTAATTTTGCAGATACTAGAGCTTTTTTTACAAT
>JADHRH010000065.1 GCA_016777545.1 Candidatus Pelagibacter sp. | reverse complement strand
AAAAATAAAATAAAAAATAAAAATATTTGTTTCTTAGGGGTAACATTTAAAGCCAATACAGATGATATGAGAGATTCTTCAAGTCTAATAATGATCCCTGCATTAATTAAAAAAGGTGCAAAAATAAATTATTTTGATCCTACTGGTGAAAAGTCAGATTTTAAAAAATTTAATAATGTTACTTTTTCAAACAACATTAAAGACGCAATTAAAAAATCAGATTTAATCATTATTCATACAGAATGGAATGATTTTAAAACTATTAATTTCAAAAAAGATGTTAAAAATAAAAAATTCTCAATTTTTGATATGAGAAATATTTACTCTGCTAATAAGATGAAAGATCAGAAAATTAAATATTTTAGTATTGGAAATTAATTTAATTCAAAAATAGCATCAACTTCAACTGACACACCAAGGGGCAAACTATTTGTACTAACTGCAGCTCTTGTGTGCATTCCAGAGTCTCCAAAAACTGAAACTATTAAATCTGAAGCACCATTTATTACTTTGGGTTGTTCTATAAAGTCTTCTGTTGAATTAACAAACCCTGTAAGTTTTATACAAGATTTTACTTTTGAAAGATCATTGCCACAAGCTTTTTTAACTTGAGATATTATATTTAGGCCACAACGTTTAGCTGCCTCATATCCATCTTCAGTTTTTAGATCCTTACCAATCTTACCTTTGATCAATTCTCCATTTGCTGCGATAGAAATTTGTCCTGAGATAAATAACATTTTACCAATTTGTTTTGACGCAACATATGATCCAACTGGATCTCTTGCTTCTGGCAGCTCTAACTTTAATTCTTTTATTTTATCTTCATATGACATGATTATTTTTCCATAAATTCAGTTAATGTTTTACTGTTTTTAAATTTAACAAGTTTTTCTTTTAAACTAGATTTGTCAAATTTCTTTTTTCCACTCTTAGCATTAGTAGTTATTTTATCTTTAAGTTCTTCAGCTCCAACCGTTGCTTTTAATTTAAGTTCTGAAGATTTTTCTTTTAGATTTTTTGCTGAACACTCTATGTATTTGGCACTAACCTTTTCAAATTGATTACAATCAATTTTTTCAGCCATAGCATTAGACATAAGTGCTGATGTAATTAATGTTATAAATATTATTTTTTTCATTTCTTTTTCTTTTTTTTAACTTTTTTATTTTTATCGTATTCTTTTCTTTTCTCAATTAATATTAAAGCTTCTTCCATATTAAGTTCTAAAGGGTCTTTTTCCTCTGGAATTGTTGCATTAAGAGATTTATATTTAATATAAGGCCCATATTGTCCTTTCATTACTCTAACAGGTTTTTTGTCTTCAGGGTGTTCTCCTAGATCTTTTATAATTGATGCAGACATTCTACCAGGTTTAGCCTCCGCTATTAGAGTTATTGCTCTATTAAGACCAATTGAGAAGATCTCCTCAACATTTTCAATTCTTGCTGATTTGTTTTCACATTTCAAATATGGGCCAAATCTTCCTGAGTTTAATATTATATCTTTCTGATTTTCAGGGTTAATGCCTAAACTTTTTGGTAATGAGCATAAAAATTTAGCTCTATCAAGATCCACGCTATCTAATGTAATTCCTTTAGGAATAGAGACATTTCTTAAATTATTATCTTCCTTTTCTATCTTCTTTTTTTTTGTTTTCTTTTTCTTTTTTGTTTCAATTATAATCTCTTCTTTTATTTCCTCAATTTTTTCATACTGTAAGTAGGGACCAAACCTTCCATTTTTAAGGTACATGTCATTTCCATTTTCATGTTTACCTATAAATTTTGGTTCAGCTAATTGAGATTGAGCAGCTGCTTTTGCTTTAGACAGGGGTCTGGTAAATTTACAATCTGGATAATTTGAACAACCAATAAAAGCACCACCTCTAAAACTATTTTTTAAACTTAATGATCCACTGTCACATAACTTGCATTGTCTATTAATATTTCCATCTGCACCTCTTTCAAAAATTAAACTTCCTAGACTATCGTTTAATAGATCTAAAACCTCCCTAGTTCTTTTCTCTTTAACGTCAGATACGTTTTGATTAAAGTCTTTCCAAAATAACTCTAGAACTTTTATCCATCCTTCCTTCCCGGTAGTAATATCATCAAGTTGATTTTCTAAACTTGCTGTGAAGTTATAATCAACATACTTAGAGAAAAGCTTTTCAAGAAAAGCAGAAATTAATTTACCACGATCAGTTGGGTGAAATCTTTTATTAATTGTTTCCGCATATCCTCTAGTAGATATAACAGATATTATACTTGCATATGTTGAGGGCCTTCCAATACCTAGTTCTTCTAATTTTTTAACCAAACTAGCTTCCGAGTATCTTGGTGGCGGCTGTGTAAAATGCTGTTCATCTAATAGAGATTCTATATTAACTGGACCTTTGTTCATTTCAGGAAGGATATCTTCATCATCATCTTTTTTAGTATCCTTCATAACCTTTAAAAAGCCATCAAATTTAATAACAGATCCACTAGCTTTACAAATTGTTCCATTATCATCCGAAGTTATCGTTATAGTATTTCTATCAAATTGAGCAGGTTTCATTTGAGAGGATAGGGCTCTACTCCAAATTAAATCATATAATTTATGTTGGTCTGGACTTAGGTATTTTTTAACTGTATCTGGTGCTCTCATTATATCTGTGGGTCTAATTGCTTCATGTGCCTCTTGAGCATTTTTAGCTTTTTTTCCAGAGTAACTTGCTGCGTTATCTGGAACATATTCATCACCAAATTCATTTTTTATATATTTTCTAAAAGTATCTATAGCGTCCGTGGATAGGTTAGTGCCATCTGTTCGCATATACGTGATAAGACCAATAGTTTCTCCGTCAATTTCTATACCTTGATAAAGTTTTTGAGCTATTTGCATTGTACGTGACGCTCCAAATCCTAACCTACCGGAAGAAACTTGCTGTAATGTGGAGGTAGTAAAAGGGCCAGAAGGGTTTCTATTAACAACTTTGCTAGAGATGTCATTTATATTGAAATTCTTAGATTTAACCTCTTCCATTGCTTTATCAATTTCAGCTTTATTTTTAAAAGAAAATTTTTCAATTTTTTTATCATTCAATTGAGTGATACTTGCCAATATAGAATTTTTATCACTATCGTTGAATTGAATACTTAAAGTCCAAAATTCCTCAGGATCAAAAAGCTCTATTTCATGTTCTCGTTCTGTAATTAATTTTAAGGCAACTGACTGAACACGACCTGCAGATTTAGAACCTGGTAACTTTGTCCATAAAATTGGTGATATATTAAAGCCAACTAAATAGTCTAAGGCTCTTCTAGCCATATAGGCATCAACAAGTAATGGCTCTATTTGTCGAGGGTTTTCAATTCCATGAATAACAGCTTTTTTTGTAATTTCATTAAAAACAACTCTTTCTATATGCTTGTCTTTAATTAATTTTTTTTCATTTAAATATTCTTTAACATGCCAAGCAATTGCTTCTCCCTCTCTGTCTGGGTCAGTTGCTAATATGATTTTTGATGAAATCTTAGCTGCATCTGTAATTTCTTTAAGATATTTTTTAGAAAAACTATCGACTTCCCATTCCATTTTAAAATTATTTTCTGGATCAACAGAACCATTTTTTGAGGGAAGGTCTCTAATATGACCATAACTCGCTAAAACAATATAATCATCACCAAGATATTTGTTGATAGTTTTTGCTTTAGCTGGACTTTCTACGACTACAAGATTCATTACCAAACAAATTACTTAAAAGACTTAGATAGTCAAATCAATAAATTTTAGTCTTAGTTTCTTCTTTGTTTTTCAATCGTTTGACGTTTTCTCTGTGCGTGTAGAATATAAGCACAAACATTATTATGAAAAATATTGAATTATAATTTTCAAAAATTATTAAATACATTGGCACCATTAAACTACCAACTAGTGATGAAAGTGATGAGTATTTTGAAATAAGAAATGTAACAGCCCAACTAATAATAAATACTAAACCCAAAACTATGTTTATCGAAAATAATATCCCAACATATGTTGCAACACCTTTGCCTCCTTTAAACTTAAGCCATATTGGAAAAACATGACCTAAAAATGCACTTAATGATGCAATAAAGATATAATCAGGATAATTAAATTTTACATATAAAACAGGCAATACAGCTTTTGTTATATCCAGTAGTAAAGTTGCGTAGCCTAATGTTTTATTACCTGTTCTAAGGGCGTTTGTAGCTCCAATGTTTCCTGAGCCAATATCTCTAATATCTTTTTTTAAAAATATTTTTGTAAGTATAAAACCAAAGGGTATTGATCCTAATAAATATGAACTTAATGCAACAATTAAATATTCCATTATTATAACTTAAATAATTCTTCACCTTTTACAAATGTATTAGTGACTTTTCCTTGGAGTTTTTTGTCTTCAATAGAAGTATTTTTTGATTTAGAGATAAGCTTATCTTTTTTGACAACCCATGGCTTGTCAATATCTACAATGCAAAAATCTGCTTCATTGCCCACTGAAAGATTACCCTTATCAATTTTTAAAATTTTCGCAGGGTTTGATGTTAAAGCTTTAATGATAGTTTCTAATTTAACAGAGCCATTGTGATATAATTCTAGACTTAATGATAAAAGCGTTTCTATTCCAGAGGCCCCTGTAGATGCTTGTGCAAACGTTAATCTTTTTTGCTCTTCATCTTCTGGTTTGTGATCAGATACAATAACGTCGATCGTTTCATCTTTTAAGCCTTGTACTAGAGCAATTCTATCTTCTTCAGTTCTTAATGGCGGTGATAATTTTAAAAAAGTTCTAAAATCTCCTATATCATTTTCATTTAATGAAAGATTATTTATGGATACACCTGTCGTAAATTTAACTTTATTTTTTCTTTCCTCAATAATCTCTACTGATTTAGCAGCTGAAATCTGTGATATGTGATATCTGCATTTAATGTTTTCAAGTAACGTTAAATCTCTTTCAATAATTATTCTTTCAGCAACAGCAGGTATTCCAGATAATCCAAGTTTAGTTGCAATAATTCCAGAATTAATCATTCCATTTTTGGATAAATCATAATCTTCAGCATGTTGCATGATCAGTGTGCCCAAGTCTTTAGCTGAATTCATTATACGTGACATTAATCTAGTATTTTGAATTGTTTTAACTCCATCAGTAAATCCAATTATTCCTCTGCTTTGAAGTAGACCAAATTCAGTCATGCTAGTTCCTTCAATATTTTTAGTAAGGGCAGCACTTGGAAAAACATTTATTTTAGATTTATCTCTTCCACGTCTTTTTAAAAAATCTACTATTGAAACGTTATCTATAATTGGATCAGTATTAGGCATAGTAACAACTGAAGTAACACCGCCTGCAAGAGCTGCATTACTTAGAGTTCTAAAATTTTCTTTATATTCATAACCAGGTTCACCTGCAAAGACACGCATATCAACTAGACCTGGGAATATATATTTGCCATTTAAATCTATTACTTTTTCTCTTGAAGGAATGTTATTAATATTTACTTTTTTACCAACAGCTTCAATAAAGCCATCTTCTCC
>JADHRH010000064.1 GCA_016777545.1 Candidatus Pelagibacter sp. | reverse complement strand
AATAGTGACGAGTGAAACCAACCCCTATGTTGATCGGAACCTTCAAGATACATTGAAGCGGGCCATTGCAAATCTTCTCTTTTTTCTAGGACAAATGAGTGCGTGCAACCACTATCAAACCAAACCTCAACAATATCACTCATCTTATCATAATCTTCTGCCTTATATTTGCTACCCAAAAATCTTTGTGGATTGTCTGAAAACCAACAGTCAGAACCTTCTTTTTCATAGATGCTTGCAATATTTTCATTTACCTCATCATCAACCAAAACTTCTTTGGTGTTTTTATTAATAAATATTGGTAGAGGAACTCCCCATACTCTTTGTCTTGATACACACCAATCTGGTCTTGTCTCAATCATTGCTTTTATTCGTTCTCTTCCTTTATCTGGATAGAAAGTAGTGTCATCTAAAGCTTTTAATGCTTTCTTTCTAAGTCCATGGCTTTCCATTGAGATAAACCATTGAGGAGTTGCTCTATGAACAAGAGGTGCTTTAGATCTCCATGAATGTGGATATGAATGAATTAATTCTCCACTAGATAACAATTTTTTTTCTGCTTTTAACTTTTCAATTACAATTGGGTTAGCTTTAAAAATGTGAATACCATCAAATAAAGGTAGGTTCTTAGTATATTTTCCATCGCCATCGACAGTCTCTATTGCTTTAATTCCATGATTTAAACAAAGATTAAAATCGTCTGGTCCATGGCTTGGTGCACAGTGTACAATTCCTGTTCCTTGTTCTGTTGTAACAAATCTAGCCTCAAGCATTGGAACATCATAGTTATAGCCAAGTGCTAATAAAGGATGACTACAAATTGTGTCTTTAAAATCACTTCCCTTAATTTTTTTAATTTCTTTATAATTATTAATATTACAGTCTTTAATAACAGACTCTAATAGTGCTTCTGCTACTACTATTTTTTTTCCTTTAAAGTCACCCTCATCATTTAATTGAATGATTTGATAATCAAGGGCCTCATTGTAAGCTAAAGCTTTATTTGCAGGAATTGTCCAAGGTGTTGTAGTCCAAATTATAATTTCTGTTCCTTCTAGTTCTTTCAAGTTTGTTTTTACAACTGGAAAGGCTGTATAAATTGTATCAGACTTATGATCTTGATACTCTACTTCAGCATCAGCCAATGCAGTTTTTTCAACGGTTGACCAAAGAACAGGCTTAAAGCCTTTATATAAACTTCCTTCTTTTAAAAATTTTCCTAATTCTCTTACAATTTGAGCTTCAGCTTCAAAACTCATTGTTGCATAATGGTTGTCCCAATCTCCAACAACGCCTAATCTTTTAAATTGTGTTTTGTGAACTTCAATCCATTTTTCAGCAAACTCTCTACATTCTTTTCTAAATTCAGTAATTGGAACTTCATTTTTGTTTTTTTTGTTTTTTTTGTATTGTTCTTCAATTTTCCATTCAATGGGTAATCCATGACAATCCCAACCTGGAACATACACTGAGTCTTTTCCATCCATTTGATGAAATTTAACAATAATATCTTTTAATATTTTATTTAAAGCAGTACCCATATGAATATTGCCATTTGCATATGGTGGTCCATCATGAAGAATAAATTTTTCTTTTCCTTTGTTGGATTTTCTTAACTCTTTATAGAGATCAATTTTTTTCCAATATTCTAAAATTTCAGGCTCTTTATTTTGTAAATTAGCTTTCATTGAGAAAGCTGTTTTTGGTAAATTGATATGTTCTTTACTCATTTTAACTTTTAGCAACTTTTAAGTCACTTTGAATTTGTTTTTTTAATTGATCAACTTTTTTGAACTTTTTTTCTTTTCTTATAAATTTTGTGAACTCCACTGATAAGTGCTTATTATAAAGATTTCCAGAAAAATTAAAAATATGAACTTCTAATAATATTTTTTTTTGGTTAAAAGTTGGCCTATATCCAAGATTAGCTATAGCTTTAAGAGATTTATTTGAATTTTTTTGCTTCACATTAACTGCATAAACCCCCGGCATTGAAATGACATAATCTTTTATATCTATGTTGCATGTTGGAAATCCAATTTTTTTTCCTTGTTGTCTTCCTTTTTGAACTATTCCTTCAATTGACCAATTTCTACTTAAAAACTTGTTAGCTTTTTTTAAATCTCCTTTTTCTAAAAGAGATCGAATATAGGTTGATGAGATAACTTTTTTATTTAAAATTAATGGTTGAGGTTTGACTATTTTGTAGTGATATTTTTTTTCATTTTTTATTAGTTGCTTTACGTTACCCTCTCTTTTATTGCCAAACCTAAAGTTATCACTTACGAATATATATTTTGCTTTCAATTTTTTTGACAAAATTTCTTTTATAAAAAAATCAGATTTTATTAATGAAAATTTTTTATCAAATTTTTTAGTTATAATAAAATCTACCCCTAGATTTTCTAAAATTATATTTTTTTGATTTATGTTTGAAATTCTAAAATTTTTAAAACCTTTATTAAAAAACATTTTGGGCATTGGCTCAAAAGTTAAAACCCCAATTTTTAAATTAAATTTTTTTTTATAATTATTAGCTTGTTTAAATAATTTTTGATGTCCCATATGAACTCCATCAAAATTTCCAATCAAAATGATTGAATTTTTATGATTATTAGAAACATTAAAATTTTTATATAGCTTCATATTTTACCATTTTAATTCTGTTTGGATGAAGTTTACAATAACCTCATATTTCTTTGAAACCAAATCTATACCTTCTTTTTTAATTTCATCTTTATGAATACCATTTGCTATAATTAAAGAATCATAATTTAAAAGATTTGCACCTTTAATATCAGTATTTAAATTATCACCGATTGATAATACTTTTTTTCCCTGATTGTTAATTGCTTGATTATATACCTCAGGAAATGGTTTTCCAAAATATATAACCTCACCACCTAATTTTTCAAAAACTAATGCTACTGATCCTGCACACAATTCTCTTTTGTGACCTCTATCTACAATCAAGTCAGGATTTGTGCATATCATTTTTTTATTAATCTGATCTTTAAATAGTTCTTTATAAAAATTTAAATTATCACCCTGATCTTCAAACAAACCTGTGCAAAGCAAATATTTGCTTTCTTCAATTTCTAATGTCTTATTTTTTTTAAAGTCTAAAAATAAATCAAAATCTCTTGGCGGACCAACATGATAAAACTTATCTTCTAATAAATTTTTTTTTAAATAATTTAACGATGCTTCTCCAGATGAATAAACTTTTTTTCTTATTTCTTTATTCATGCCCATCTTTTCTAGAAATGAATTTACCGTCTTATTGGGTCTTGGTGCATTAGTCAAAAGCACGTAATCTTTTTTTGATTTAGTAATTTGCTCTAACGTTTTAACTGCTTCCTTATGAAGGGTGATGCCATTATGTACTACGCCCCATAAATCAATATAAAAAATATCATAATTCTCAACAATTGAACTCAATCCCTCTTTATCTAAATTCTTAGCCATAATGGGAGGTATAGCTTATTAAAATCACAATTTCTCTCGTTTTTTGACCCACATATTTTTTTAACCAAACCTTGAAATAGTTAGCCTAATAGCTATATGAGTCGCACAATAAAAGGAGAATTTATGAAATTTAAACCGTTACACGATAGAGTTCTAATAGAAGTTTTAGACAGCAGTGAAAAAACTGCTGGAGGAATAATTATCCCTGATACAGCTCAAGAAAAGCCTCAAGAGGGTAAAGTGATTGCTGTTGGTGGTGGTGCAAAAACTGAAGATGGAAAATTAATTCCAATGGATGTGAAAGTTGGTGACAAAGTTCTTTTTGGCAAATGGTCAGGAACTGAAATCAAAATAGATGGCAAAGAATACAGCATAATGAAAGAATCTGACATTATGGGTATTTCGGGAAAATAATTAAATTAAAGGAGAAAAATAAAAATGGCTAAAATTATAAAATTCGACTCTGAAGCAAGAGCGGCAATGATAAGAGGTGTTGATATCCTTGCAAATACTGTGAAAGTTACTCTTGGACCAAAAGGTAGAAATGTCGTTATCGACAAATCTTATGGTGCTCCAAGAATTACTAAAGATGGTGTCTCTGTTGCTAAAGAAATCGATCTAGAGGATAAATTTGAAAACATGGGTGCTCAAATGGTTAAAGAAGTTGCCAGCAAAACAAATGAAGAAGCTGGTGATGGAACAACTACAGCAACTATTTTAGCTCAAGCGATTATTAAAGAGGGTGTAAAATATGTTACTGCTGGTATGAACCCGATGGATGTTAAAAGAGGAATAGATGCAGCCGTAGATCATGTTAAAGCAAGTTTAATTTCTTCAGCAAAAAAAGTTAAAGACACTGATGAAATTGCTCAAGTTGGAACTATTTCAGCTAATGGTGATAAAGAAATTGGTAACATGATTGCAAAAGCAATGCAAAAAGTTGGCAATGAAGGTGTAATCACTGTTGAAGAAGCTAAAGGAGTTGAAACTGAGTTAGATGTTGTTGAAGGTATGCAGTTTGATAGAGGTTATCTGTCACCATACTTTATTACAAATGCAGATAAAATGACTACAGAGTTAGAAAACCCTTTCATTCTTTTGCATGAAAAGAAATTAACTAACTTACAACCAATGGTTCCACTTTTAGAAGCCGTTGTGCAAGCTGGTAGACCACTAATGATTATTTCAGAAGATGTTGAGGGCGAAGCTCTTGCTACTCTTGTTGTAAATAAACTTAGAGGTGGTTTAAAAGTTGTTGCTGTTAAAGCTCCAGGTTTTGGTGATAGAAGAAAATCAATGCTTGATGATATTGCAATTTTAACTGGTGGTCAGGTTATCTCTGAAGATATTGGTGTTAAACTTGAAAACGTTAAACTTACAGATCTTGGATCTTGTAAGAGAGTTAAAGTTGATAAAGATAACAGTACAATTATTAGCGGCAATGGTAAGAAATCTGAAATTGAAGCTAGATGTGCTCAAATCAAACAACAAGTAGGTGAAACAACTTCTGATTACGACAGAGAAAAACTTCAAGAAAGACTAGCTAAACTTGCTGGTGGAGTTGCTGTAATCAAAGTTGGTGGTGCAACTGAAGTAGAAGTTAAAGAAAGAAAAGATAGAGTTGAAGATGCTCTTAACGCAACTAGAGCCGCTGCTGAAGAAGGTATAGTAGTTGGTGGTGGTTGTGCCCTTTTATACGCTTCACAAAGTCTAGAGTCACTTAAAGTTAAGGGTGATGACCAAAAAGCTGGTGTTGCATTAGTAGCTAAAGCTTTACAGGCTCCAATTAGACAAATAACTTTAAATGCTGGAGTAGATGGTTCAGTTGTAGTTGGAAAATTACTTGAACAGAATAAAAAGAATATGGGTTACGATGCTCAGAACGAAGAGTACGTTGATATGTTTACTAAAGGTATCATCGATCCTGTTAAAGTTGTAAGAACAGCTTTACAAGATGCAGCTTCGATTGCTGGATTACTTGTAACTACTGAAGCCATGATTGCTGACAAACCAGATGAAAAAGATGCTGGTGGTGGAATGCCTGGTGGAATGCCTGGTGGAATGGGCGGAATGGGCGGCATGGGCGGAATGGGAATGTAACACCTTTTTCGTACTCACGAAATTTAAAAACCCCAACGGTAGCAATACTTTTGGGGTTTT
>JADHRH010000063.1 GCA_016777545.1 Candidatus Pelagibacter sp. | reverse complement strand
CCTGTCTTAAGTTCAATATCTTTTTTTTTAGTATTAAGTTCATTTAACAAATAAATACCAACTTGTCCTAGACCAACTACAGCAATGTTGATTATATTTTTCATCTATTGGTTAATATCTGGGTATTCTGCATTTTTTGAATAATCTTTAAGAAAGAGGTTAAATTCATCAAAAGTCATAGATTTGTAATCACCTGTTTTTTTTAATATTTGAGAAAGTTTTTTGTCATCATTAGACTTTTTAATAGGATCTTCATTCCAATAAGTAGATTCTTTGTTTAATGAGCACGAAGTTAAAAATACAATTAAAGATAAAAATAAGTATTTCAAATTAATCCTTTTGTTTCATTAAAACCATATTTGATATTCATATTTTGTATTGCTTGACCTGCCCCACCTTTAATCAAATTATCAATAACAGATAAAATAATAACTCTATTTTTATACTTAGTTTTACAAATTACTATAGAGCAATTATTTGTGTTAATTACGTCATTTGTACTTAACAATGAATTTGTTTTTAAAATTTTAACGAATCTGTTTTTTGAATATTGGCTCTTTAAAGTGTTTTCTAAATTTTTAATACCTACACCTTTGTTAAGGTCTAAGTAAATAGTACTAAGTATCCCTCTAAACATTGGTGTTAAATGGGGTGTGAATGTAAAAGAAAATTTCTTTTTAGTGTAGTTTTCGATTTCTTGTTGAATTTCAGAGTTATGTCTATGGAAACCCACACCATAAGCGCTTAAGGATTCATAAAGATTTTTATCCTTATATTTTTTATGTACACCTCTTCCAGCACCAGAGTAACCAGATTTTGAATCTATAATAACATTATCTGTTTTTATTAAATTTTTCTTAACTAATGGAATAAGTGGTAAAAGTATTGATGTTGGGTAGCAACCTGGACATCCAATAATATTAAATTTCTTTAATTTGTCACCATTGATTTCTGGTAATGAATAAATTGATTTTTTAATATTTTTGACAGATCTGTGTTTTTGTTTGTACCATTTTAGATAATTTGATGCTTTATTAAGTCTAAAGTCTGCAGCTAAATCAATTAATATATTGTGTTTTAATAAATCATTTGAAATATCTTGTGCTTCACCATTAGGTAGAGCTGTAAAAACAAGGTCTATGTTTTTTAAAAGTTCTTTATTGTATCTAATAATTTTAGGTAATTTTTTTGAACTTAATGATTTTTCATAACTAGAGATATTTTTTCCAACAGACGTATTACCACAAAGATATTTAATGTTAACATTGCTGTGTTTAACTAATAATTTTATTAATTGAACACCAATATAACCTGTTGATCCAGCAACTAAAACATTAATCTTAGGCATTTTTTTATTATAACAGTTTAGAGTTAAAAAAGAATTATCTTTTCGAGAATTGGAAGCTTCTTCTTGCTTTTCTACGACCAGGTTTTTTTCTTTCAACCGATCTAGAGTCTCTAGTATTAAGCTTTTCTGTCTTAAGTACTGCTCTATTCTCTGAATCAAATAAGATTAATGCTTTAGCAATACCATGAACCATTGCACCAGCTTGACCTGTGTGACCACCACCTGCTACGCTACATCTTACATCATAATCAGTTGCTTGGTTTATAATCTCAAATGGTCTTGTGATTTGCATTTTGTGACTTCCACTAGTGAAATACTCATCCATAGTTCTGCCATTAACGTAAATTTTGCCTGTACCTTTTTTCACCCAAATTTTTGCAATAGATTTTTTTCTTCTACCAGTTGCGTATTTACTATCTTTAAAATCTAATTTAATTTTAGGTTTTTTTGTAGATACTTTATTTGGTGTAGCTGCTGTTACCATATTAATTTCTTATTAAATTTTTACTGTTTAATTTACCTAGGTCTAAAAGTTTTGGGTTTTGTGCTGCATGAGGGTGTTCTTCACCAGCATAAATTTTTACTTTAGTTAACTGTTTTCTTCCTAGAACTCCCCCAGGTAACATTCTTTTAATAGCTAATTTTAATGTCTCGCCAGGTTTATTTTTTTCTAATAACTTTTCAGGAGTAATTTCTTTAATTCCACCTGGGTGACCAGTATGTCTATAATATTTTTTATCTTTAAATTTTTTTCCTGTGAACTTTGCTTGTTCAACATTTTTAACAACAACAAAATCACCATCATCCATATGAGGTGTAAAAGTTGTTTTATTTTTTCCTCTAACAATCATAGCAATAATAGAAGCTAATCTGCCAACTACAGCATTTTTAGCGTCTATCTCAAACCAGTTACTGTTTAAATCACCACTTTTTAGAAATTTTGTCATTGTGCGAGGATTAATACTATTATTAGATATAATGTCAATTTTATATTTCCCTTGCAATATCTTGCTTAAATGATATTTTTATATAGCCGATTTGTTCCTATTGCAGGCTAGTTATTGCTAAAAAGGATTTTTTACCCACATTATCGGTAGGCGCATTTGAACTGTATTGTACGCCTTGCATAAAGCAAAAGTACTAAAAAAGGAGTATTAAGATGAGTACAAAAAGACAAAACCCTGAGACTATAGCTATACATGGTGGTGATTATAGAAGTGATCCAACAACCAAAGCAGTAGCAGTTCCAATTTATAGAACAACATCGTATCAATTTGATAGTACTGAACATGCTGCGAATTTGTTTGCTCTTAAGGAATTTGGAAATATTTATACAAGAATAATGAATCCAACAAATGATGCTCTTGAAAAAAGAGTTGCTTCATTAGAAGGAGGATTAGCCTGTTTAACAGTAGCATCTGGACAAACCGCATCAACTTTTGCAATTTTAAACGTTGCACAAGCCGGAGATAATATAGTCAGCTCTACGGATTTATATGGAGGTACTATTTCGTTATTCACGCATACATTAAGTAAACTTGGTATTGAAGTTAGATATGCAGACCCTTCTGACCCAAAAAACTTTGAAAAAGCTGTTGATGATAAAACTAGAGCTTTTTATGGTGAGACTTTACCAAATCCTTATTTGAGAGTTTTTCCAATTAAAGAAGTTTCTGATATTGGTAAAAAATACAATATACCATTAATAATGGACAACACAGCTGCCCCTGTAATTTGCAAACCTTTAGAACATGGTGCTGCTGTAGTAGTTTATTCATTAACAAAATATATAGGTGGTCACGGTACAGTTGTAGGTGGAGCTTTAGTTGATGGAGGTAATTTTGATTGGACAGCTGATCCCAAAAGACAACCTTTATTTAACGAACCTGACGCAAGTTACGGTGGAGCTATATGGGGAAAAGTGGTTCCAGAATTAACTGGGGCTAATGTTTCTTTTGCAGTAAGAGCGCGGGTTACATTACTAAGAGATCTTGGTTCTGCCCTATCACCTGACAATGCATTTGGAATTATTCAAGGGCTTGAAACTGTTGCTCTTAGAATGAAACAACACTGCTCAAATGCATCAAAAGTTGTTGACTATTTAAAGAAAAATAAAGAAGTAACAAGAGTAATCTATCCAACAGAACATGAAGGTAAAATTGCTGATCGTGCTAAAAAATACCTTAATGAAGGAAATGGTGGTTTAGTTGGTATTGAGCTCAAAGGTGGTATTGAAGCAGGTAAGAGATTTATCGAGTCTTTAAAAATGTTTTATCATGTTGCAAATATTGGAGATGCAAGAAGTTTAGCAATTCATCCTGCAACAACAACTCATAGTCAGTTAACAGAAAAAGAATTGTTAGCCTCAGGTGTAACTCCTGGATACGTAAGATTATGTATTGGTATTGAGCATATAGATGACATTATTGAGGATTTAGACCAAGCTTTAAATAAATCTTCTAAAGGGAATTTGAAAGCAGTTAGTTAGAGTTTTTATATAATATCAAAAAATAAGAACTCAAAACTAATATTGAACCTAGCTGGTGTAGTGAAGCGTATGTAATCTCTACACCAGAAATCAAAGTTATAATTCCTAAAAAAATTTGAAACAAGATAGCAACATCAAAAAATAATACATATTTAAAATCATATTGTTTTTTAAAATAGATAAAATTTAAAATGATTATAAAAAATAAAAGCAAATATGCAGTTGATCTATGCAAAAATTGAATAATTGATGGGTTGTTAAATAATTGAGTAGTAATTAAATCACCATAACTAACATCATTTGGAAAAAAACTACCATTCATATCAGGCCATGAATTATAGATGAGACCACCATCTAAACCTGATAAAAAAGCACCCAATACAATCTGCAAAACTATCAATTTAAGTATGAATAATAAAAATAAATTTGGAATTTTATTTTCAAATTTCTTAATTTTATGAATATCTAAAATATACCAAAAAATTAAACATAAAATAAATAAAGCCAAAGATAAATGAATGCTAAGTCTAAAGTGACTAACGTCATTATTTTCAATTAATCCACTAGATACCATATACCAACCGATGAACCCCTGAAGACACACAAGGAAAAAAATCCAATAATATTTATTAGAATAATGCAGAGTTTTTTTAAAATAGAGAGTAAAGAAAAGCAAAGGCACTAAAGTAAACAAACCTACAAATCTTGCTAACAATCTATGAGCATACTCCCAATAAAAAATCACTTTAAATTCATCTAAGGACATGCCGTAGTTAATATTTTTATATTCAGGAATTTTTTTGTATTCTGTGAAATAAAAATTCCACTCATTAATATTCATAGGTGGGAGTATTCCAGTAAAAAGCTCCCAAGCTGTGATTGATAAACCAGAGTCTGTTAGTCTAGTAAGACCACCGACAGCTACCATAAGAACAATTAATGAAAATAAAGTTATTAACCACAATTTTAAATATTTTATATAGTTGTCGCTATTTACAAACATAAATTATACTTATAATAATTATCTTAATAACCAATTGAATAAATGTCGCCTACAAATAAAAAAAAACTAAATCAGATTAGAATTAAGCTTGATAAACTTGATAATGATTTACTTAAATTAATCAAAAAAAGATCTTCATTAGTCAATGAAGTGCTAAAAGTAAAAATCCATAAAAAAGAAATAATTGATCAAAAAAGGATCAATTTTATACTTAAAAAAATTAAAAAAAAATCAATACAAACTAATATTGACCCAAAAATCACTAATAGAATTTGGAAAAATATGATTTGGTCTTTTATTGATTACGAAAAAAGAAATTTTAGAAAAAAATAGTACTATTTACTGTGTGGAGGTAATTTTTTTTCCACAAACATTTCATGTTTTCTTGTAGAAGGGTTATATTTCTTTGCAGACAATTTAACTTTAGCTTTTTCACCACCCGCAGGTTTTTTAACATAATAAAAAAAAGGACTATCAGGTTTAGCCTCTGGTACTAATCTAACTTTAACGTGTGTTTTTTTTGCCATTTTATTTTAAACTTTTTATTTTTTTTATTAAATCGGAAATCTTCTTAAGTTTATTTTTTAAATTATAATCAGCATTTATAGAATTATTTGGTAATTCGTCAAGTTTTAATGATTTATCAGAATTAAGAACTTTTTTAACACCAATAATTGTCATTCCTTGATCTTTGAGTAGATATTTAACTTTTTTTAAAACCTCAATAGTATCATTATTATAATATCTTCTATTACCATTTAAAATTTTTGGCTTAATTTGCTTAAATTCCTTCTCCCAAAATCGAATAGTATGAGTATTCAAGGTTCCTTTTTTTTTGTTTACAAGGCCAAGAATTTTAGCAACCTCACCTATTGACTTATAAGCATCACTATTTTTATGAA
>JADHRH010000062.1 GCA_016777545.1 Candidatus Pelagibacter sp. | reverse complement strand
CATCTTTAAGAGCAGTTTTACATGGTGGTAATGTTCTTGAGATTAAATCTTCAACCAAAGCTTCTAATTTTGCTCTAGTCATTTTTAGATTGATATGTTTTGGACCAGTTTTATCAGCTGTTATAAAAGGTAAATTAACATCTGTTTGCTCTGCAGAAGATAATTCAATTTTTGCTTTTTCAGCAGCCTCTTTTAATCTTTGAAGAGCCAATTTATCTGATCTTAAATCAATTCCAGAATCTTTTTTAAATTCACCAATTAAATAATCAACGATTGTATTGTCAAAGTCTTCACCACCTAAAAATGTATCACCATTTGTAGATTTAACTTCAAATACACCATCACCCAACTCAAGGATAGAAACATCAAAAGTTCCACCACCAAGGTCATAAACAGCTATTTTTTTATTTTGTTTTTTATCTAAACCGTAAGCAAGAGAAGCAGCTGTTGGTTCATTAATAATTCTTAAAACTTCAAGACCAGCAATTTTACCAGCGTCTTTTGTTGCTTGTCTTTGAGCATCATTAAAATATGCAGGAACTGTAATTACAGCTTTTGTTACTTCTTGACCTAAATATTTTTCAGCTGTTTCTTTCATTTTTTGAAGAATAAAAGCTGAAATTTGAGAAGGTGAATATTTTTCCCCTTTAGCTTCAATCCAAGCATCTCCTTTTTCTGAATTCACAATTTTAAAAGGTGCAGCTGCAATATCTTTTTTTACAGTAGGGTCTTCAAAACTTCTTCCAATTAATCTTTTTACGGCAAAAATAGTATTTTCAGGGTTAGTTACAGCTTGTCTTTTTGCAGGTTGACCTACAAGTTTTTCCCCATCCTCAGTAAAAGCTACAACCGAAGGAGTTGTTCTTGCACCCTCAGCATTTTCTAAAACTTTTGGCTGACTACCTTCCATGATAGACACACATGAATTTGTTGTTCCTAAATCTATTCCTATAATTTTGCTCATAATTTAATTCCTTTCCTTCATATAAGTGTTAATTTTCAATCTACAAGTTCTTACAATTATAATTAATTGTCTGAATTCTCTTTATTTTCCTCGCTTTTTTGATCATCTGGAGTTTTAGTTTTTTTTGAAACTCCGACTAATGCTGGTCTTAAAAGTCTATCTTTCATCATAAAACCTTTTTGAATTTCTTGAACTATTGTTCCAGGTTCTTTTTGATCATCATCAATTTCCATCATAGCTTGGTGTTGATTGGGATCCAATTTTTTACCAATAGAAGCAACAGGTGTAATTCCATTTTTTGAAAAAATTGACACCATATCTTTACTAATAATTTCAAAATGCTCTAAAGTTTTTTTTAAAGCTTCAGTATCTTTTAATACTTCATCACTTTCTAAAATTTGTTTTGATCTCTCAAGATTATCAATTAAATTTAAAGCTTCTTTTGCAAAAGAAAATCCACCATAATCAAAAGCATCATCTTTTTCTTTTTCAAATCTTCTTCTTTGATTTTCCATTTCAGCAAAAGTTCTAGTAAGCTTATCTTCTAACTCCTTAATTTTTTCTTCAGGTGTAATCTCTTTTGCCTCTTCTGTTTTATCAGCTGAAATTTCTTGTTCTACTTGGTTTTGCTCCTCAGCTTCATTCTCTTTAATTTCTTCATTTTGGTTTTCAGAATTAATGTTTTGATCTTTTTCCATGACAACTTATATGGTATGAAATTTGATAATTGCTAGATGTTAAAGAATAAAATTATAAAATTGTTGGTAGGCACTAATAATAAAGGAAAATTAAGAGAAATTAAGGATTTATTGCCTAAAAATGTTGAAATATACTCTCCACAGGACTTTAAAATAAAAAGCCCTCCTGAAAATGGCAAGACATTTAAGGAAAACTCTTTAATCAAAGCTAAATTTTTTTCTAAAAAATCAAAAATGACATGTCTGTCTGATGACTCAGGTTTAGAAATAGATGTTTTAGATGGAGATCCTGGAATTTATTCAGCTAGATGGGGAGGTAAAAAAGGCGATTTTAAAAAAGCAATGTATAGAGTTTTTAAGGAGTTAGATAAAAAAGACAAAAATTGGCGAGAGAAAAAAATTAAGGCCAGGTTTATTTGTGCCTTAACCATTTATAATAAAAATAAAGAAATAATAAATTCTATTGGAAAGGTTGAGGGTTTTATTTCACCAGTTATAAAAGGTAAAAATGGTTTTGGTTATGATCCTATTTTCATACCACTTGGAAAAAAAATTACATTTGGTGAAATGAGAGCATCACAGAAATATAAAATAGATCATAGATTTAAAGCTTTTAAAAAAATTAAAAAACTTTTTTAAATTCTCCATCTTCAGCTTTATAAAAATTTAAAATATGATTAATTTTATTGTTTTTAATTTCAAAAACTCCAACCTTTCCTTTAAACAAAGTTTTTTTAGTAAACATTTTTTTATCAATAACAGATTCGTTTTGAAGAATTAAATAATACACAAGCCCAACCAAGTCATAACTTAAAAATGACAATTGATTAGGGTACTGATTATATTTTTCAAAATATTCATTAGAAAATTCATCATAATTATCTTTATTTGCAGAGGGAAAATACAAGGGTTGTGAGCTTGTCTCTTTTAAAAGTGACTCATCAAACCATTGATTAAGAGTAATAAAATATTTTTCTTTAGGAGTTATATCCGTATAAAGCAGGGAAGTTGTTACACTTTTTAAACTTTCATCAAAATCAGAAATTACCACTGAGTCAAATTTTACACTACCAAGAGTATCTCTCTTTTTTAACCTTTCAATTAAGAGCTCTTTATTGCTTTGTTCTGATTTCTCTAGTCTATTTATTTCATCTTCAAGGTTTTGTTTTCTAATTTCATAACGTGTAATTTTTTCAATTTGTTTGGTAAGTTTAGTCGGGTCAGTATTATAAATATAATTTTCTAATATTTTTATTTTAGAATTAGAAATAGCTTTTTCAATTTCATTTTTAAAACCTACATCTGGAGTAAGAAAGATAGTTTTTTTTATTTCGTTTAATTCTATAAACTTCTTAATTGCATTTAGTTGTGAAGTTGCATTAATTCCAGCGTTAATAATGTTTTTGGAAAAATTATCATTCTTATTCGTTAGAGCCAAGAATGTTAATTCACTTAACTCATCTAGGTAAATTAGACTTTCGTTAAAAACTGGACCAACAACAATTTTTATTCCTGAATTAGCCAACTCTTTAGCTGCTGCTAAAGTTACCTCAGGGTTTGACTGTGTATCTTTTGGTATAATCTCAATTGATGCATTGTTTATTGTATTAATTGCAAGACGTGTGGATTTAATTATAGATTGTCCTATTTCAGAGTTCTTTCCAGTTAAAGGGACAAGAAGACCAATCCTAATTTTCTCATTTGCCAAGAGTGCTACTGGAGTAATTAAGAAACCAAAAGCTAAAAAAAGTATAATTTTAATAATTTTGTTCATTTTAATGTTATTATTATAACTATTATAATTTGATGATTCTACATACTGAAAATATAAATAATAAAGTTAAAAGTGGTCTTTATATTGTATCTACTCCTATTGGGAATTTAAGCGACATCACTTTAAGAGCCCTAGAAGTATTAAAAAAATCGGATTATGTACTGTGTGAGGATACACGTATTTCAAAAAATTTATTAGAACGGTATGAAATTAAATCAAAACTTATTGCAAATCATAAATTTAATGAAAAAAAAAATTTATCGAAAGTAATTGATATTTTAAAATCAGGATCGGTCGTTTCTTTGATTTCTGACGCTGGAACTCCATCTATCTCAGATCCAGGAGCTATATTAGTCAATGAATGTGCTATTAACGAAATAGATATCTTTCCAATTCCGGGTGCGTCAGCTGTTTCTTCTGCAGTTTCCATAAGTGGATTTAATGAAAAATATTTTTTTTATGGTTTTTTTCCAGAGAAAAATAGCAAATTAAGTGAAGATTTCGAAAGGCTTGCAAATTTAGAGGGCTGTATTGTTTTTTTTATTTCTCCACGAAAATTTAATAGATCGATAAAAGATTTAAAACGTTACTTTTCAAATAGAAAAATTTTGGTTTGCAGAGAAATGACCAAATTTTATGAGGAATATATAAGAACAGATGTGGAGACACTTGAACCATTTAAATCTGATCCCAAAGGAGAGTTAACAATTGTTATTTCTGAAAAGGTAAAAGAAAAAAATTCATCGATAATATTAAAAGAATCTGATAAAATAATTATTCAAAAATTAATTAAAAAACTAAGCATAAAAGATATTACAGATTTAATTAGTCAAAATACGAATGTATCAAAAAAAGAAATTTACAATTATTGTCTAAAAATAAAAAATGAAAAATAAAATATTTTTAATAAGTTTAATTTTTTTAATCTTAACAGGATGTGTTGGGATTAGCTCAAAAGGAGTTTTTGGAACAGGTGTTAGTGTTGCGTTTGATCCAAGATCTTTAGGGACCCAAATAGACGATTCTGTGATGCAGAAAAATTTAGCTGCAAGATTAGCCCTAAGAGACAAGAGCTATATCTTAACTGTAAGCACAAAAGTTTTAGATGGAAAAATTTTTGTAACAGGAAAAGTAGATGATCCTGAAGAAAAACTTCAAATTACTAAACTTGCATGGGAAACAAAAGGTGCCAGATCAGTTAAAAACGATATTAAAATAAAAGAAGATTTTAATTTTCAACAATCTGCTAAAGATTTATTAATTACATCTCAACTTCGTACAGCTTTAATATTTAACAAAAAAATTAAAGCAACCAATTATCAAATTGATACTTATAAGAAAAAAATATTTATTTATGGGATTTCTTTAACCACAGAAGAAAGAAAAGAAGTAATAAATGAAGCAAAAGAAATACTAGATGTAGAAGATGTTATTGCAAGTATTGTCTTGGTTGAAGATTTAAGAATTCAAAAAAATTAACTTTTTTTATAATCAATTACATCAGCAGAGTAGGCAGCAACTGAAGCTAAATTTATGATTTCTGAAGTAGATGACCTTAAAGGAGCTATTTCAATGGGTTGACCCAATCCAATTAAAAGAGGACCAATAACTTTTGTGTCACCCAAGCTTTTCATCATTTTATAAGAAATAGCAGCACTGTGTTGGCCCGGCATTATTAATATATTTGCATTTCCTACAATACTTGAGAAAGGATATAATTCTTTGTATTCTTCATTTAAGGCAACATCTGGCTGCATGTCCCCATCAAAATCAAAATCTACATTTTTATCTTTTAAAATTTCAACAGCTTTTTTTATATGTTTAGTTCTACTGGTTAGAGGTTGACCAAAAGTAGAGTGAGAAACAAAAGCAACTTTTGGAACAAAGCCAAACATTTTAACTACTCTTGCAGATGAAATTGCAATTTCAGCAAGCTCTTCTGAACTTGGGTATTCATTTACACTCGTGTCTCCAACAAAAATAGTTTTTCCTTTTGCAACAACCATGTTTAATCCAAACATGATTTCACCTAGTCTAGCATCTATAACTTGGGTAACCTTATCAAAAGATGCCCCAAATCTTCTAGTATTTCCAGTTACAGCACCATCAGCATCACCACAAGCGACCATACAAGATGCCCATATAACTCTATCATTTCTAACTAATCTATCACAATCTCTTTCCAAAAGACCTTTCTCTCTTTGCATTTTTTCAAATAAAAAGTTTACGTACTTCTCTCTTTTTTCTTTGTCTTCAGAATTAACTATTTCGATATCAAAGTTTTCATTGTAGCCAATTTCTTTTATTCTTTCTTTAATTTTAGTTTTTTTACCAATTAAAATTGGTGTACCTAATTTAGAATTTTTAAATGCAATTGC
>JADHRH010000061.1 GCA_016777545.1 Candidatus Pelagibacter sp. | reverse complement strand
TCTTTAATGGTTCGCGCAATAGATCTTAATTTTTTTTCAAAAATTGCCATTGATGAAGGATTATTATCAGTTTGTTGTTTGTAGTGATTAAATATGAATTGATGAATAGAAATTTTTGCTTGTTTGGTAAAATCTATAAAATTAGCTTTACCATTTTTGTTTGCATAACTATCTGGGTCTTCACCATCTGGTAAAAAAAGAAATGAGATTTGTTTTTCAGGCTGTAATTCTTTTATTGAATTTTCAGCTGCTCTAAGGGCTGCTTTATATCCACTTTCATCTCCATCAAAACAAATAATTATGTCATCAAAAAATTGATTTAAAATTAAAATTTGTCTGTCAGTTAATGACGTTCCAAGATTTGCAACAACATTTTCTATTCCATTTTTACTTAAGCCAACAACATCCATATAACCTTCAACAAGATATACATGATCAATTTTATTAGATAATTTTCGAGCTAAATCTAAATTATATAAGTTAGAACCTTTTTTAAAAAAAGGAGTCTCTGGAGAATTTATATATTTTGCACCGTAACTATTTTCATTAATAGTTCTTCCACCCAATCCAATAGGCTGACCAGAAATATTATTTATTGGAAATATTATTCTATCTCTAAATCTTTCTACATATGTATTTTTTTTTTCATCCAAATAAAAAAGGCCACTTTCAACTAAAACTTTTTCACTAAATTGATCTTTTAATTTTTCATAAAAATTAGAATTTCTTTCAACAAATCCGATTTTAAAATTTTTTACCTCATCTTTACTAAGGTTTCTTTTTTTTAAATAGTCTCTTGCAATAGTTAAACTTTCATTTTTTAAAATTTCATCATGATAAAATTCGACATATTGGTTATAAATTGAAGAATACTCTTGCCAATTTTTCTCTCTTTCTTCATCTTGTTTTGAAAATGTGTATGGTCTCATACCAGCAAGATTAGCTAGAGATTTTACAGCTTCGCCAAATTTTAAATTTTGAGTTTTCATTACAAAATCAAAAATATTTCCGTGTTCTGATGTCGCAAAACAATGATAGAATTCTTTTTCATCATTGACCGTAAAAGATGGTGTTTTTTCTGTCTTAAATGGCGATAGACCAACAAATTCTTTGCCTCTTTTTTTTAAGCTAACTGATTTTGAGACAACTGTTGAAACTTTTAAACGAGTTTTAATTTCGTCTAAGTATTCTTTGGGATATTTCATTATTTATTTAATAATTCTTTAAGCAATGGTCCAGCTTTAGCAAAGTCTAAGTTGTCAGGATAAGACTTTTTAAGCTCACCCATCACTTTGCCCATATCTTTAATCGATGCTGCTCCTAATTTGCTTATTGTATCAACGCATATTTTTTTAGTTTCTTCGTCATTTAATTGCTTAGGCAAAAAACTAGATAATAGTTCAAATTCGTTTTGCTCCACTTCTAATAAATCTTTTCTATCGTTCTTTTTATAGATCTCTATTGATTCGGTTCTTTGTTTGATCATTTTCTTCAAAAGTTTCTTGATGTCCTCATCGTCTGTTTCTTTTTTGTCAGGTCCAGATCGATTAACAATATCAAGATCTTTAATTGAAGATAAAATTAACCTATAGGTTGATATTTCTGTCTTATTTTTTGCTTTTAAAGAATTTTTATAGTTAGTTTCAATTTTTTCTTTCAATGTCATAATATTTTTTAATCTACTGCAAAGTAAAAATTCTTCAAAAGAAAAATTGTTTTTTTATAATTTTATAATACATCTCTGTTGCGGTAATTAAGGTTTTATTGTATTAACCTTTAACTCATGAGTTGTAATTGATCAAAAAAGCAAAAAAAACTAGCTCAAAAAAAATCTCTCAGATTCCCACAGGCATTTTAGTTCTTGATAATAAAACAATCTTTAAAGGTATTGGTATTGGATATCAGGGAACTGCGACTGGCGAAGTTTGTTTCAACACTTCCTTAACAGGATATCAAGAAATTATCTCAGATCCATCTTATGCCGGACAAATCATTAATTTTACGTTCCCTCACATTGGTAATGTTGGAACTAATAAAGAGGATTTAGAGTCTGATAAGGTTTGGACTAAAGGTGTAATTTTTAATTCTGAAATAACAAGTCCTTCTAATTACAGATCTTTCATTAACTTGGACATGTGGTTAAAAAAAAATAAAATTGTAGGGATCACTGGACTTGATACTAGAAGTTTAACTAATTTTATTAGAGATAAAGGTGCTCCAAAGGGAACAATTTCTTTTTCTAAAAACGGTAATTTTAATATAAGCAAATTAATTAACATTACTAACAAATGGAGTGGATTAAATAATTTAGATTTAGCAGAACAGGTTACTACTAAAAAAAGTTATATTTGGTCAGGGTTTAAGACTTGGAAAAAAGAAACTGGTTATTTAAAAAATAAGAAAAATTCATTACATGTTGTTGCTATTGATTATGGAATAAAAAAAAATATCTTAAGATATTTTTCAGATCTAAACTGTAAAGTAACTGTTGTTTCTTGCAAAACTAGTGCAAAAGATATTTTAAAGCTAAAACCAAATGGTATCTTTTTATCTAATGGCCCTGGAGATCCTGCGGCAACTGGAAAATATGCTATCGAAATTATAAAAGAATTAATCAATAAAAATTTACCTATTTTTGGTATTTGTCTAGGTCATCAAATTCTTGCGCTAACCCTTGGTGCAAAAACAAAAAAAATGAAATTAGGTCATAGAGGAGCTAACCATCCTGTAAAAAATCTACTTAAAGATAATGTGGAAATTACAAGTCAAAACCATGGTTTTGAAATTGTGAGAGCAACGCTTCCTAAAAATATTGAAGTCACTCATAAATCTTTATTTGATAATTGTATTGAGGGAATTAGATTAAAAAATAAACCAGTTTTCTCTGTTCAGTATCATCCTGAATCAAATCCAGGGCCACAAGATAGTGTTTATTTATTCAAAGAATTTTTTAATAACATGAAAAAAAATGCCAAAAAGAAAAGATCTTAAAACTATATTAGTTGTTGGTGCTGGACCAATAATCATAGGTCAAGCTTGTGAGTTTGATTACTCCGGTACGCAAGCTTGTAAAGCACTTAAAGATGAGGGTTATAAAGTTATCTTAATCAATTCTAATCCTGCAACTATTATGACAGACCCAGGTGTGGCTGATAAAACTTATATTGAGCCGATAACTTTAGAGGTGCTTGAAAAAATTCTTAAAAAAGAAAAACCAGATGCAATTTTACCAACCATGGGTGGTCAAACAGCTCTGAACTTAGCAATGGCCGCTGAGAAAAAAGGTATTTTAAAGAAATATAAAATCGAACTTATTGGTGCAAATTCTAAAGCAATATCCAATGCTGAGGATAGAAAAAAGTTTAGAAAAAATATGTTGGATATAGGTTTAGACCTTCCAAAATCTAAAGTTGTAAATCATGTTAGAGACGCTGCAAAGGTTTTAAAACAAATTGGGCTACCTGCAATAATTAGACCAGCTTTTACTCTAGGAGGACTGGGTGGAGGAATTGCAAAAACAGAAAAAGAATATTTTAAAATAGTTAAAGATGGTTTGCATGAGTCCCCTGTTAGTCAAATTTTAATAGAAGAGTGCCTTGAAGGTTGGAAAGAGTTTGAAATGGAAGTTGTCAGAGATAAAAAAGATAACTGCATTATTATTTGTTCAATTGAGAATATTGATCCAATGGGAATTCACACTGGAGACTCAATTACAGTTGCACCTGCACTAACCCTTACTGATAAAGAATATCAAGTGATGAGAAATGCTTCTATTGCTTGTCTTAGAAAAATTGGAGTAGAAACAGGTGGATCGAACGTACAATTTGCAATCAATCCTAAAGACGGCAGGATGGTTATCATAGAAATGAATCCAAGAGTTTCAAGATCTTCAGCCCTTGCTTCTAAGGCAACTGGATTTCCAATAGCAAAAGTTGCTGCCAAACTGGCTATCGGTTACACGCTTGATGAATTGAAAAATGAAATTACCAAAACAACCCCTGCCTCATTTGAGCCAAGTATTGACTATGTTGTAACAAAAATTCCACGATTTACATTTGAAAAATTCTCAACATCTGAGGCAATTCTTGGGACATCAATGAAATCTGTTGGTGAAGCGATGGCAATTGGTAGAAACTTTAAAGAGTCTTTACAAAAAGCTTTAGTTTCTCTTGAAATTGGCTTTTCAGGTCTTGATCGTATTTTTCCATTAAACAAAAAACAAATTGAAAAAGAATTAAGAAAAAATATTCCAAATAGAATACTGTTAGCTGCGGAAGCATTTAGAAAAAAAATAAATATCAAAAGAATTCATCAACTTTGTAAAATAGATCCTTGGTTTTTAGAGCAGATAAAAGAAATTGTTGATGAGGAAAACCAAATTCAAAGAAAAGGTCTACCTAAAGATTACAATGAATTTAATAGAATTAAGTCCATAGGTTTTTCAGATAAAAAATTATCTGAAATCACTAAAATTCCTGAAGACCTTATTAGAAAAAAAAGAACTGCTTTAAAAGTATTACCAGTTTACAAAAAAGTAGATACCTGTGCTGCTGAATTTAAATCTTTCACCCCTTATATGTATTCAACATATCAAAGAAACTATGCTTTAAATTCAGAGTGTGAGGCAGACCCCTCTTCTAGAAAAAAAATAATAATTTTAGGTGGCGGACCAAATCGTATAGGTCAAGGTATTGAATTTGACTATTGTTGTTGTCAGGCAAGTTATGCACTTAAAGAAAGTGGCTTTGAAACTATAATGATTAACTGTAATCCAGAAACAGTTTCAACAGATTACGATACTAGTGACAGACTATATTTTGAGCCTCTAAAAGAGGAGTATGTTTTTAATATTATTAAAAAAGAACAACAAAAGGGAAACCTTGTAGGGATTATTGCTCAGTTTGGTGGACAAACTCCTATAAGACTTGCTAAATTTTTACATGACAACAAGCTTCCAATTTTAGGTACACAATATACATCCATAGATCTTGCTGAAGATAGAGATAGATTTAGTAAATTACTTGATAAGTTAAGATTAAAACAAGCAGAAAGTGGTATCGCTCAAAATTACAAACAAGCTATTCAAATTGCTGAAAAAATTGGACTGCCTTTAATGGTAAGGCCATCCTATGTATTAGGTGGTAGAGCAATGGAGATTGTCTACGAAAAAAGTCAGCTTAAAAATTTTGTAGAAGAAGCTTTTAAGGCTGCAGAAGAAAATCCAATACTAATAGATAAGTTTATAAGTCACGCAATGGAAGTGGATGTAGATGCCATATCAGATGGAAAAGAAGTTTATGTGGCAGGAATTATGCAGCACATTGAAGAAGCCGGAATTCACTCAGGGGACTCTGCTTGTTGCCTTCCCCCTGTATCAATTAAACCTAAGCTAATCGCTGAAATAGAAATTCAAACTAAAAAATTAGCCATAGCATTAAAAGTAAAAGGTTTCATGAATATTCAATTTGCTATTAAAAATGATGAAATTTATGTAATTGAAGTTAATCCAAGAGCTAGTCGAACAGTTCCTTTTGTCTCTAAAGCTAAAGGATTGCCACTTGCAAAAATTGCCTCAAGGGTGATGGCTGGAGAAAAGTTATCTAAGTTCAATTTAAAGAGTAAAAATAAAAATTTATTTGCTGTCAAAGAAGCAGTTTTCCCTTTCAATAAATTTCCAAACAGTGATGTTTTATTAGGCCCTGAAATGAAATCTACGGGAGAAGTGATGGGGTTTGATAAAGATTTTGGAATGGCTTATGCAAAAAGCCAAATCGCTGCATCAAATTCACTACCCACAAGAGGCTTAGCGTTTATTTCTTTAAAAGATGGTCATAAGGATGAAGGAGTTGATTTAGCAAAACAACTCTTAAAGTTAAATTTTACTTTAT
>JADHRH010000060.1 GCA_016777545.1 Candidatus Pelagibacter sp. | reverse complement strand
TAAAAAGTTAGATAATAAAGATTTAATATGGAAAAAACCTTCAAAATTTGACCAGTCACTTTTAGAAATAACTCACAATTCTGATTATATAAATTTTGTAGAAAAATCTTTTCCTGAAAAAGGATTATCTTTTTTAGATGGAGATACAATTGTCTCTCCAGGAAGTAAGGATGCCACATCAGATGCCGTAGGTTCAATTATTACAGCTATTGATGGTGTACAAAATAAAGATTTTAAAAACGCTTTTTGCGCTGTTAGACCTCCAGGTCATCATGCAGAGAAAAATAAAGCTATGGGTTTTTGTATCTATAACAATGTAGCTGTTGGAGCTAATTATCTCATAAATAAATACAAACTTAATAAAATAGCAATTATTGATTTTGATGTGCATCATGGAAACGGCACTCAAGATATTTTTTATGATAATGAAAAAGTTCTATATATTTCTACTCATCAATACCCCTATTATCCAGGATCGGGTACTAATGATGAAAAAGGAAAACACAACAACATATTAAATATTCCTTTGCCAGCAGGAACAACATCAGAAGAATATTTAAATGCCTATGAATCTGTTCTTAATAAAATTAAAGAATTTAAACCTGAATTCATCTTGCTTTCTGCGGGGTTTGATGCCCATAAAGATGATCCATTGGCACAACTTCAATTAGAGTCAAAAGACTTTTATAACATTACCAAAAGAACACTTGAGCTATCAAAACAATATTGTGATGGAAAAGTAGTGTCAATTTTAGAAGGTGGATACGATCTACTAGCACTTCAAGAAAGTACTGAGATGCATGTAAAAGCTTTACTAGAATTTAATTGATAATTTCTTAATACACATTAAAGAACTCACAATGAAACTTTACAAAATTAAAAAATCTAACATCGATAAAAAAGGTCGTGGGCTATATGCTACAAAAGACATCAAAGAAGGCACTAGAATTATTGATTATGTTGGCAAAATTATTACTAAGAAACAAACAGAAGAATCACAAAAGTTTGATAATGCAAAGCCCATCTATTTGTTTAATTTAAATAAAAAATACGACTTGGATGGAGATGTTTCTTGGAATACCGCACGTTTAATAAATCACTCTTGCTCTAATAATTGTGATTATAACGGGACAGGTTTAAAGTTATGGGTAGTTGCTATAAGAGATATTAAAAAAGGTGAAGAAATTACAGCTGATTATGGTTTTGGCTATGATGAAGATTACAAACAATTTCCATGCAAATGTAAGTCAAAAAATTGTTGTGGCTATATTGTTCGAGCAGAGTCTAGATGGAGAATTAATAAAAAATTTAGCATTGGCCGACAAAAAACTAGTAAATAACTTTTTCTAAAAATAATCCCTCAGCAGGTGCTGGTGGTGCACAAAGAATTCTTTTTTTTGATTTAATAACAAATTCAAATTTTTTTAAATTCCATTTATTTTCAGCTAAGTATTTTAAACTACCTACCATTGATCGTACTTGTTGTTGTAAAAATGATTGTGATTTAAATTGTAATTCAATTCTTCCACCATTTGATTTAATCAAAACAGATTCCATAGTTTTAATTGGACTTTTTGCATTACAGCTTGATGCTCTAAAAGTAGAAAAGTCTTTAGTACCTAAAAGTTTTTTTGCTCCTTTTTTCATTAACTCAATATCTAATTTTTTTATTATGTGCCAACCTCTTTCTTTTTCAAGAGAAGGCTTACTTAATCTATTAAAAATTATATATTTATAAATTCTTTGTTTGGCTGAATGTCTTGCATGAAATTTTAGACTTCTTTTTTTAATTTTTAAAATAGAAATACCTTTATCATTTATAAAATGATTAATTGATTTTAATAACTTATCTAAATTTTGAATTTCTTTTTTGCAGTCAAAATGAGCTGACTGCTCTATCGCATGAACGCCTGCGTCTGTTCTTCCAGATCCTATCAAAACCACTTTTTCTTTTAAAAGTTTTGATAATTTGATTTGTATTTCTTTTTGAATTGATTTTCCTTTAGATTGTATTTGCCAACCAACAAAACTTGTTCCTATATACTCTATCAAAATTTGATATCTAAACATTTGTTAATCTTGAGCCTTTTATTATTTGAGAACCAAGAACAAATTCATTAATATTTTGAGGCTTTTTTCCTTGTCTTTGAATTTCAATAACTTTTATAGATTTTTGATCTCCACAGCTAATTTCTAAGTCACTAGTCATTACTTCACCTATCTCACCACTTTTAGTGCCTAATTCTGCTTTTAAAATTTTATATCTTTCTTCTTTAAAAATAAAAAAAGCCCCAGGGCTTGGGTATAATCCGTTTATTTTACCAATTATATTTTCTGCATTATCACTCCATTTTATTTCACCCTCAGATTTTTTAATTTTAGATGCATAGGTTGCATTGTTATGATCTTGCTCTTTAAATCTTACAGTATCATCAAGTATACCATCAATATTTTCTGATATTTTTTCTGAGGCTAAAATTGAAAGTTTTGTTGATATTGTTTCTGCATTGTCATTTTCTTTAATATCTATTTTATATGAATTACAAACAGGTCCAGTATCAAGTTTTTCTCCAATTTTCATAATACTAATACCTGTTTCTTTTTCTAAATTTATAATTGACCTTTGAATAGGGGCAGCTCCTCTCCACTTTGGTAATAATGATGCATGTATATTAATAAAACCTTTTTTGGATAAATCTAAAAAATCATTAGGAATAATTTGTCCATATGCAACTACTATAACTATATCAACATCTAATTTTTTAAAAAAATTAAATTCTTCATTATTACCTTTTAAAATTCTAGGGGTCCTACATTCAATATTTAATTCCTCTGAAATAAGATGTATTGGTGATTTATTGTATCTTTGCCCTCTTTGTGATTTTTGTGGTGGCTGCGTATAAGTTGCAGATATCAAATATTTTTTTTTATGAAGTGCTTTAAGTATAGGTACAGCAAAAGATGGTGTACCCATAAAGACAATCTTCCTTGTCATTACTAAACAATAATTCTTTTAGATTTAAATTTAGAAAGTTTTTTTATAATCATTGATTTTTTGAGTTTTGATAAATAGTCTATGAATAAAATACCCTCTAAATGATCAATTTCGTGTTGAATACATGTTGCTAATAAACCCTCTGCTTTTAATATTTGTTTTTTTCCATAATAATCTAAATATTCAACCTCACACGTTTTTGGTCTTTCTATTTCTGCAAATTGATCTGGTACTGATAAGCATCCCTCTTCATATCTAGATTTATTTTCATTTTTATTTTTTATAACTGGGTTTACAAAATACAGTGGCTCTTTTTTGTTTTCATCTCTACTAATATCCATAACAATAATTCTTTTAGGAATACCAATTTGAATAGCCGCCAAGCCTATTCCAGGTGCTGCATACATTGTATCAAGCATATCATCCATTAGCTTTCTTTCTTCATCACCCACCTTTTCAACAGGCTTTGAAATTTGCCTCAAAAATTTATTTGGTTCTGTCAAGATTTGTTTAACTGCCATAATTATCTATTATTTTAGTATAATTTTTAAACTTTTAAAGGAAGAACTTTAAGCAGAATCTTATTTCTTATTGGATCAATATCTAGCTGGTTAAGAGCACTAATTATAAAATATAATGTATCATCATCAATATTTTTTAGTTCATCTCGTCCAATAACTTCAATAACTCTAAGTATTGTTGCTGCCATATCTCCACTATTTATAAATATTTGAATATCTGATGGCATTTCATAGTCATTGGGTTCATATAAAGTATTAAATTTATCAAGAACTTTTACTCCATCAGACTTTAAAGACTCAATTAAAATAATATCTTTTTTTGAGAAAAAATATTTTTTATCTTTTTTAATTTTTTTTAATAAATTGTTTACATCTTTATTAATGTCACTTAAGCCATTTTCTAATATAAAATGATTAATCAATTTTGATTGATGTAAAATTTTATTATTTATTTTAATATTAGTTAATTTATTTTCTTTTTTATCAATATAATTTTGATAAAAAGTTGTGTAATTAGATGGGACTTCTTGTTCATCAATATCACTTAAAAGGTTTCTTAATTCATCAGAAAATGCGTCTTCCATTTCATCAATTTTAAACGAGTTTTTTAGTGCATTCATTAGCTCAAGTTTTTTTTCTATATTTGTTGTAATCAAAATTCCTTGATAAATTAAAGCCCTAGCCTCAATAGCAGGGAGTACTTTTGTAGATTCTTTAATGTTGAGTAGTTGATTTATGGTGAATTGGAATCTCTTATAAAGTTCAAATAATTCCTTTTCTGAATAATTGCCATCATGAGTGGCCTTTTCAATATTTGCAATTTTATCTAATTCATTAATTTCAATATCATTAATTTTATATAAAAGGTTTGATGTCGACAAATATCGCCATATTTCTTTTGCTGTTGAGTTTTTAGGTTCAAATTTAAAATCTGGGTTAGTTATATGAGATAAATGAAAATTTAAAATTGTATTTTCTGATATTTCTGTATCAGGTTCGTTGGTATAACCCATCAAATAATTAATTTTTTTTTCAAAAAACTTATCATTAAAATCATTAAGTTCTTTTTTTAAATCTATCAGTAGTTGAGCTTCTTCTTTTTTGTTATTATGAATAAGGCAATAAATATTAAATTTAGATAAATAAACATCTTCTATGGAATCTTTAATTTCAGAAAATATTTCACAAGCTTTTTTAACATTTGATTCAGACAAATAATAATCAACTAAATATTTAGTTAATTTTGAATTCTCATTGATAATTTGATTTGTTAATAAATAATTTTCAATTAATTGATAATTTGATTTTTTAATAAGCCAGTTAGACTTTATTTCTAAAAACTGTTCTTCTGTAATATTTTGTTTGGGATAATATGCATTGGTCAAAAGTAAAATATCCATTATTTCTGAAGCATCTTGAGATAAATTGAGCTTATCTATGCGCTTAAAAATATTTAAAATTTGATCACCATTAGAATTAGACCACATATTTATATCTAGCCCATTTTCTTCTGGATCATATAAGCCTACTAATTTTACCTCTTTTGAGACTAAAGTTTGTGATTGCTCTATACTTAACTCACTATTACTTTGAGATTGCATTTCATAAATACTGTTCTGAGGAATTTCTTTGTCATCATCATTTTTGGTATTTAAGACTTTATTGGTATTGCTCTTTTCTTCTATACTCCAGATATCAATAGGTTCTTGTGATTGAACATTAAGACTTATAAAAAAGGAAAACAGAAAAATTATAAAACATTTTCTATTTAACAATTTTAAGTTTTTCATTTGAGATAATTTTTTCAACATCTTTGTTGGGATATGGGACTTCTATTTTTCCTAAAAACATTGTGGCAACTACAACAACAACTAAAATCAATAATACTTTAATTAATAGACCTCTAGTTCTGCTGCTACTTGTATTTTTTGTAAATTGCATATAATCTTTTATTAATTTCAAATTAAGACATATTTGTGTTTTTTCAATAAAGAAAGCTTATGGATTCAAATAAAAACATCATTTTTTTAGGAATGATGGGATCTGGAAAATCCTCTATAGGAAGTTTAGTGTCAAAAAAACTAAAACTTCCATTCATCGATATTGATAATTTAATTGAGGAGTCTTTAAGGATGTCAATTACAGAAATATTTGAAAATAAAGGAGAAGATTATTTCAGAAAATTAGAAGAAAAAATCACACTTAAATCCTTAAAAAATAAAAAAAATGTGATTGCTCTGGGTGGAGGTGGTTTTATAAATGATAATATTAGAAAAGAGGTTTTGTCAAATCATATCAGTTTTTGGCTTGATTGGGATGAATCAATTTTGCTTCAAAGAATAAGAAATAGTAAAAAAAGACCATTAGTTTTTAAATCAACCGATAAGGAAATTAAAGAAATTATTAAAAAAAGAATTA
>JADHRH010000059.1 GCA_016777545.1 Candidatus Pelagibacter sp. | reverse complement strand
GGGACCAATAGCGTGTAAAAAACATTTAGAAATATTTTTGCCAAAACATTCTGTGATAAAAGATTGTGGTCCAGTGACTGGAATGGGAGCGGTATCTGCAGCTCCTTGGGGTAGCTCAAGTATCTTATCAATTTCATGGATGTATATAAAGATGATGGGTTCTGAAGGCCTAAGAAAAGCATCACAAGTTGCAATACTAAATGCAAATTATATTGCCCATAAATTAAAAGACTCTTTTCCAATTTTATATAAGGGTAAAAGTGGCAATGTAGCTCATGAATGTATCATTGATATTAGAACGATAAAAAGTGAAACAGGGATCACTGAAGAAGATATTGCAAAGCGATTGATTGATTTTGGCTACCATGCTCCAACAATGTCTTGGCCTGTTGCTGGTACAATGATGATTGAACCTACAGAAAGTGAAAGTTTGAGTGAAATTGATAAATTTTGTTCTACTCTTATAAAGATAAAACAAGAAATAGATAAAATTCAGTCTGGTGAATATGATAAGACTGACAACCCATTGAAGAATGCGCCACATACTCACGTTGAATTAACATCCAATAAGTGGGATCATAAGTATGAAAGAGAAGAGGCCGCTTATCCTTCAGAGTTTTTAAGAACAAATAAATATTGGCCTCCAGTTGGTAGAGTAGATAATGTTTATGGAGATAAAAACTTGTTTTGCACATGTCCATCTATGGAAGAGTACGAAGACACAGCTGCTTAGATATTTACTAAGATGAAAATTGCTGTAGTAGGTGCTGGTATATCAGGATTAAGTGCTGCTTATTACCTATCTAAAAAACATAAAGTTGATTTATTTGAAAAAGAAAATCAATTTGGGGGTCACGCAAATACAATAAAGGTTGCTTACAACCCTAACAAAGAAATTCCAATAGATATTGGATTTATGGTTTTTAATAAGCAAACATATCCAAATTTAATTAATTTTTTTTTAGAAAATAAAATAGAGATTGAAAAAAGTGATATGTCATTTTCTGTTACTGTAGAAAATAGTGGATTAGAATATTGTGGAAAAGGATTAGGTGGAATTTTTTCTAATAAAAAAAATTTATTTAATCCAAAATTCTTAAAAATGTTTTTTGAAATTTTAAGCTTTTATAAAAACTGTGAAAAAATAGAAATTAAAAAAATTAGTTCAATAACATTAGGGGAGTATTTAACAGAAATAAAAATTTCAGAATATTTTATTAATTATCATATTATACCAATGGTATCTGCTATATGGTCGATGCCTCCATATGAAGCAAAACAAATGCCATTATCTTTTTTTCTAAGCTTTTTCAAGAATCATGGACTGTTTAAAATTAAAGATAGACCTCAATGGTTTACGGTTACAAATCGAAGCAAAACTTATGTCGATAAGATAATAGGCCAAGTTAGTGGAGAACATTTTAAGAATTACAATATAAATAAAATCACTAGAAATGATTTAGGTGCTAAAATTTTTTATGGGGAGGAAAATGAGTTCTTTGAATATGATAAAGTTGTAATAGCAACTCATGCAGACGAAGCATTAAAGATAATTGATAATCCAACACTAGACGAGAAGTCAATATTAAGAAAATTTAAATATAGAGCAAACACTGCAGTAATACATTTTGATGAAAGTGTTATGCCTAAAAATAAAAAAGCATGGTGTGCTTGGAATTCTTCAATGGACTCAAATAATAATGAAAAGACAGCTGTAACATATTGGATAAATCAGTTACAAAATTTAAAGATAGATAGAAATATTTTTTTAACAATTAATCCATTTAAAGAAATTCCAAATGATAAGATATTTAAAAAAGTAGCATTTACTCACCCTTATTACGATACAGAAGCATTAACCAATCAAAGTAACCTGCATAAAATTCAAAATAAAAAACATATTTTATTTTGTGGTAGTTATTTTGGTTATGGTTTTCACGAGGATGGAATAAAGTCCTCTATTGATATGCTAAAAACACTTAATGATTAAAAATTCTTATATTTATACAGGAAATGTAATTCATAAAAGATTTAAGCCCAAAATTCATAGTTTTAATTACAATGTATTTTCACTTCTTATAGATTTATCGGAAATAGATTTACTACACAAAACTTTAAAGATATTTTCATACAATAAACTAAATATTATTAGTTTCTTTGATAAAGACCATGGAGCAAGAGATGGAAGCTCTCTTAAGGAATGGGTTTTAGATAATCTTAGAAAAAATAATATTGATACTAACGATGTTCATATTAAACTTTTATGTTACCCAAGAATATTTGGATATGTATTTAATCCATTAAGTGTTTTTTATGTCTACGACAAAAATTTTGATCTAATATCTATTTTATATGAAGTAAAAAACACATTTGGCGAGCAACATGTTTATGTTTTTAAAACTAAAAAAGACCAAAATCTGATTCAACATATGTGTAAGAAGAAATTTCATGTATCTCCATTTATAGAAATGAATTGTATTTATTTTTTTAGACTATTGAAACCTGGTAATAAAATATCTGTAATAATTGATCTGAATGATCCAGTTGGCAAAGTATTATATGCTTCACAAGATGGTATTAAAAGTGAATTGACCAATAGAAACCTACTTAAATCTTATTTAAAACATCCATTAATGACATTCAAAATCATTATAGCGATACATTATGAGGCATTTAAATTATGGACAAAAGGAATTAAATTTATAAAAAAAAAATTAAATATTAAGAATAATATTACTATCGAAAACTAATGTTAATTTACAAAATTTCAGATTTGATTGTGTTTAGTGCATTAAAAAATATTAAGCATGGTTTTCTTGAAATTAAAAAAGTAAATGGTGAAGTTTTAAAGTTTGGCAACCCTGATGAAAATTTAAAAGTTTTTTTAGAAATTAAAGATGAAAGCCTAAATTATAATTTGATTAAAAGTGGAAGTATTGGTTTGGGAGAGTCTTATATGAAAGATCTTTTTATAACAAATAACCTTTCTGATTTGATTGAGTTAACAGCAAAGAATATAAAAACTATTTATAAATTTTCTGGAATCTTCGATTTGCCTTTTATCAATTTTATTAAAAATAAAATTATAAAAAATACTAAAAATAGAAGTAAAGAAAATATTGCCAAACATTATGATTTAGGAAATGATTTTTTTTCATTATGGCTTGATAAAACTTTAACCTATTCCAGTGCTATATTTGAAAGCCCCAAACAAGAACTTTTTGAAGCTCAGAACAATAAATATCAAAAACTAATTGATCTTATAAGACCCTCAAGTGGTAATAAAATTTTAGAAATTGGTTGTGGTTGGGGTGGTTTTGCTGAGTATTTAGGTACTAATTATGATGTTAAATTAGATTGTATTACTATTTCCAAAAAACAATATGAATTTGCTAAAGAGAGAATTCATCGATGTGGACTTAATGAAAAAGTAAATATTCAAATTAAAGATTATAGAGATTTAAAGGATAAATATGATCATATTGCATCAATAGAAATGATTGAGGCTGTAGGTCAAAACTATTTAGATAGTTATTTTAATACAATTAAAAATAATTTAACCCCCTCGGGTACGGTAGGTATTCAAGCCATAACTATCGATGATAGTTTATTTAATAGATATAAAAATAAAAAAGATTTTATACAACAATATATTTTCCCAGGTGGTTTTTTACCCTCAAAAAGTGAACTACAAAATTATGTTGATAAAAATGGATTAAAATTTGGTGAGTATAATTCATATGCCAATCATTACTCCGAGACTTTGATTATTTGGAGAGAAATATTTAATAAAAAATGGGACTTAATTAAAAAACAAGGCTTTGATTTAAAATTTAAAAAAATGTGGGAATTTTACCTTTCATATTGTGAAGCTGGTTTTAAATCAAAAAACATAGACTTAATTCAATTTTCACTACAAAATAAATAACTATAGGAGCTACATGATAAACTTTAAGATAATTAGATTAACAGTATTAATATTTGCTTTATTCTTTACAGCAAGTTGTATAAACAATAACTCTATGAAACCGACAGATTTTAAAAACACTGAACCAACTATGACTATAGAGCAATATTTTAATGGTCCGGTTAAAGCATGGGGTCTACTACAAGACCGTAGTGGTAAAGTTACTAGACAGTTTAAAGCTGATATGACAGGTAGTTTTGAGGGAGATATTTTAACTCTTAAAGAAGATTTTTATTGGACAGACGGAGAAAAACAAAATCGTATATGGAAAATCAAAAAGATTGATCAAAATTATTACGAAGGAACGGCACCCGATGTCGTGGGTACAGCTAAAGGTTATCAATATGGATCAGCTTTTAAATTTGAGTACGATTTAATGGTCCCATTTAAAGGAAAGAATATTAAAGTTTCTTTTGATGATTGGATTTTTAAACAGGATGAAGATGTTGCAATTAATCGAGCTACACTTACAAAGTTTGGATTTAAAGTTGGTGAATTGACAGTTTTCTTTAAAAAAAATTAATAATCAATCTTCTTCATACCTCTAGCAACTAGTTTAAAATATAAACTACTAGGTAGCATTTGAAGGAATTTTAAAAAATAGGTAAAGGCTTTGGGGAAATGTATTTCAAAACTTTTTTTGATTACTAATCCTTTATAAATTTCATCTGCAGCAAATTCTGGAGTTTTGATCATGGGCATTGGAAAATCATTTTGATCAGTCATAGGCGTTTTTATGAAACCGGGGCTGATTAACGAAACACGCACATTCTTCATTCTCATATCAAAGTTTAAGCTTTCAGCAAAGCTAGTAAGTGCTGATTTTGAAGCACAATATGCACCAGCTGCAGGTAATCCTCTATAGCCCGCAACTGAAGAAATTATAGATATTTGGCCATTTTTTTTCTCAGAAAAATAATCATAGATTGAATTAATTGAATTCATGGTTCCAAAATAATTAACTTCCATTATTTCTCTTATCTTGTCTAAATTAAATTTTTTCTCTGATTTTGGATCATGCATGCCAGTACCGAACACACAGATATCAATATTATTAAATTGTTTGATTATGTCTTTTGCGACTAATTTACATGCATCGACTTCAGTAACATCCAGGGGAAAAGGAAATATATTTTGATTAATTTTTTTAAGTTCATTTAATAAATTTTCACGTCTTGCAGATGCAGCAACCATCCACCCATTTTCTGCAAATTTGATTGCAAGAGCCTTACCAATTCCACTACTTGCACCCGTTATCCAAATAACTTTTTTATCTTCCATATTCTATTGTATAATAGAAATATGTTAAAAAACAAATTCTTATCTTTTTTATTGTTTGCTCTTGTAACTTTTTCTGCATCTGCAATAGGAGGTTTAGCTACTGTAGGTTTTAAAGAGCCTTGGTATTCTTTAATCATCAAACCTTCATTTAATCCACCAGATTGGATTTTTGCACCAGTTTGGACAACACTCTATTTTTTTATGACAATTGCTATCTGGAAATTTTGGCATAGTAAAAATAGAGACATGAACACTATTTACCTTTATTTCATTCATTTAATTTTTAATACAACTTGGAGTATAGTTTTTTTTGTTTTTCATAAAATAGTTTTAGCTATGATTGTATTAGTAATTTTAATCTTATTGATAATTATTCTCATAATTAGATTTAAGCGTGTCAACTTGTATAGTTATTATTTAATGATTCCTTATTTACTTTGGTGTCTCTTTGCTTTACTTCTTAATATAAGTTTAATCATATTAAATTAAAATAAATTATGGATGATGTTGTAATAGTAGGTGGTGGAATAATTGGAACTGCTACAGCTTATTTTTTATCTAAAGAAGGTAGAAAAGTAAAAGTTATAGAAAGAGACCCAACTTATAAAACAGCTTCATTTCCATTGTCCCTTGGTGGATTTAGAAGACAGTTTTTTCAAAAAGAAAACATATTACTTGGAAAGTTTGCTAGAGAATTTATTTTTCAAATACCAGAATTACTTAAAACTGAAAAAAATCCAAATCCTACAGCAAGCATGGTTACAAATGGATACTTGTTAATGTTTGGTCCAGAGCATGCTGAGGAACAATATGAAGCCTTAAAAAATCATGAAGCTTGT
>JADHRH010000004.1 GCA_016777545.1 Candidatus Pelagibacter sp. | reverse complement strand
AGGGTGTAGATTTTAAATTAACTGAAGAAATATGATCTTCAATTAGATCTGTTCCAACTGCTTTTGCTTGATCTCTCATTTGATCCATTAACCATGGACCCTGAATTACATCTGAAAACCCAGGATAATTTTCTACATCGGTTGTTGTCGTTAATTGCCCACCAGGTTGAGATCCATAAACTAGAATAGGATTTAGCATTGCTCGGGCAGCATATACAGCGGCTGTATAGCCAGCTGGACCTGACCCTATTATTAACACTTTTGTGTGTTTAATTGGATTTTCACTCATGCAGAAGTTATATAAGGATAAATGACAAAATTAAAAGGGATATTATTGACTGAGGGTATGCATGGCATGATTAGTCAAGTAGAGGGTTTGGCTAAAGCTTTGGATATAAATTTTACACACCATAAGGTTGAACTAAATCATCTATGGAAATTAATTCCACCAAATCTTAGCCCTGTTTCACAGACCGTGTTTAAAAAAATTGATCATGATAATTTTGATGTGATTATATCTTGCGGGCGCAAAAGTGTTATCCCGTCAATCTATTTAAAAAAAACATCAAATAAAAAAGTATTTAATATCCATATTCAAGACCCAAAAGTAAATTTAACTCATTTTGATTTCATCGTAGCTCCAGAACATGATGGAATTGAAGGCCAAAATGTTATCAGCACCAAAGGTGCAATTCATTATCTTACTGAAAGTGAAATAAATGAAAATAAAGATTATTTAAATTCATTTATTAAAAAAGATGAAAGAAAAATTTGGGCTTTAATTATGGGTGGTCCTACTAAGTATTATGATTATTCAACTAAAAATATGAAACATATTTTTACATCTATATATAAATTATCAAAAGAACACGATTTTCAATTAGTAGTAATTCCATCAATGAGAACACCACTAAACACTATTCATTATGCAAAAGAATTTTTTGGTGAAAATCACACAATAATAATGGATGTTGATAAAAAAGCCTATCTATCAGCCTTAGCAATTTCTGAAAATATTGTAGTTACTTGTGACTCTAGTTCAATGATATCAGAAGCAGCCTTGACTGGTAAACCAATCTACGTAGCTAGTATTTTGCCTAAAAAAAATGACAAAAGATTTCAAAGATTTAGAAATTTATTTAGAGAACTAAATATCATTAGAAATTTAGGTGAAGAAGTAGAAATATGGAGCTATGAAAAATTAGACGAAACTAATAGAGTGGCAAATATTATTAAACAAAAAATCAATTTATAATGTTATTTTTAAACTCTATTCAAAATCAATCTAAAAAACATGAATTTCCTTTTGATCATTGGGAATATAATAATGCTCTATCTGATGGGGCCATTGAGGAAATTATTAAAGCTGATATTCCAGATGTAAGTAAGCACAATCTTAATTATGACGGCACCAGAGCAATTGATGGTGGAGCAGCTGAATTTAGAGAGGGAATAGCTTCAGGTGGTGAGGCAATTAAATTTAGATGTTTTGTAACAAAAGAAAATGAAAAAAAATTTCCTAATTTAGTAAAGTTTATCAACGAACTTCAATCTAAGGAAGTTCATGGAACTATTTCAAAAATGATTAATAGAGATTTATCTAACTCATATGTTAGAGTTGAAGTTATCTGTGACCGAGAAGGTTTTTGGTTAAAACCCCATTGTGACATTAAAGAAAAATTAATGTCGGGATTAATATTTGTAAATAATGCTAACGAATCTGAAGAACTTGGAACAGATTTTTATAATGATAAATTAGAAAAGGTTAAAACAGTTCCTTACAAAAATAACTATGGATATATGTTTACCAGTGGGCCGAACACTTGGCATGGTATGGAAAAAAAAAAAATAGTTAAAGAAAGACGCTGTATACAGGTTAACTATGTTACTTTTCAAACAGATTGGAAAGTTTTGTAGTTAAATTAAAACTCTTTATTATTAACAACAATATCTATTAGTCCCCATTCTAACTGCTTCATTACCTCTAAATAAAAGAAAAAACTTATTTTGAACACAGATAACTAAGTAAATATTGTTTTTGTTATTATTTGTATATAGAAATTCATCATGTTCGAAAAATTAGAAGAATTAGCAAAGAATAATAAAAAAATTTCAGATTTTCATATTAGAACTGGTTGGCCATTAGCGTTTAGGCAAACTGGAGAAATACACAAAATTAAAGAAATAGTTGTTAAAGAACAAGATCTTCAAGATCTAATATCCACTAATTGTAACGAAACTGAAATGAAAAAGTTTAGCGAAACGCATGAACTAGATTCGTCAGTTACATTAAGTGGATTAAGATTTAGAGCTAATTTTTATAAAACTATTCAAGGACCAGCTGCTGTATTAAGAAGAGTAGAGAGTGTCATTCCTGAAATGGATCAATTTGATTTACCCCAAGTTCTTTATGATATTGTCGATATGCATAAAGGATTAGTTTTAGTAACGGGACCTACAGGGTCTGGTAAGTCCACAACACTTGCAGCGATTGTAAATGAGATTAATAAAACTAGAACTTCAAATATTATTACAGTTGAAGACCCAGTTGAATTTATTCATAAAGATTTACAAAGTATTGTGTCTCATCGAGAAGTAGGAAAGCAAACCAAAACATTTTCTAGTGCATTAAAAGCTGCACTTAGAGAAGATCCAGATGTAATTCTAGTTGGGGAGATGAGAGATTTAGAAACTGTTTCGCTTGCATTAACTGCTGCTGAAACAGGACACTTAGTTTTTGGAACCCTTCACACTAGTGGTGCTCCTAATACCATCAATAGAATTATTGACGTTTTTCCACCTGAGCAACAAGCTCAAATAAGAGCACAGATATCATCTTCTTTAAAAATGGTGGTTACTCAAAGACTTCTTAAAACAAAAGATGGTCAAGGTCGTTGTGCAGCGTTTGAAGTGATGAAGTGTACACCTCCAATTCAAAACTTAATTAGAGAAGCTAAAATTCATCAAATACCTAGCATCATGCAAACTTCTGTAAGAGATGGCATGATCACTATGACTAAATCATTAGAAGAATTAGTTAAGGCAGGTAAGATAGATGCGAGTGCAGGACGAGAAGATTAAAGGATTTAACGTCCTTGAATTAATTGTTGTCGTTGCACTTATTGGCGTCATCTCAGCCATAGGTTATCCCAATTTTTCTGAATGGCGAAAAGATAGAGAGACTAGAAGCGCAGTACTTAGCATAAAATCTTTAATCGAAGGAATAAATTCACAAGTTCAAAGAGGTCAATATGCATTTGTTCAAGTACATATATTAGAAGAAGTGAATGGCGCAGAAAGAAATTTAATTGTTACATCAAAAGGAATGAAACCAGAAAAACTAGCAAGTTTGTTAAATGATGGAACTAGTGACTGGTGGGCAAAAATTGGTGATCGATGTAATATAACAGACGATGCATATTGGGATGATGATCCAGATCAAGGTGCTGATAATGTTGAAGTAAGACAAATTACTTATGATAATATGGCGACCTCTTGGGAAGGGGATGATGGAGCTATTTGTTTTAGTAAAAATGAAAAATGGTACAGTGGTGCAGGCAAATTACAATCATCCTTGCCTGAAGAGGGAGATGTTGCAAGATCTGTAGATAATACTTTATTTATTTGCAGAAGAACAAATGATCGATCAAGTTGTGATGTTGATACCAATGGAATACCTGCCTCAGAGCATGATCATTTATATGTTATTGAATGGTCAAGATTTGGCAATGTGATACTTGAAAAATGGGATACAAGAAATTCTGATTGGGTTAAACAATAACAAGATGAAAAAACAAAAACATAATATTTCCGGACTTTCTTTAATAGAAGCACTTGTCTCAGTTGTGATTATTGGAATTGGATTTGTTTCAATTTTACAAATGACAAATTTTTCCGTTCAATCAATAGATAATTCAGGAGATAGAACTAAGGCAAATTTTTTAACTGAGATGATAGTAGAAGACGTCATTGGAAGTAAAAATTCTTTCTATGGAGTAAATTCTGATAATGAAAATATAATCTATAGTACTGATGGGACCGCATCACTAGATGGTGACACATTAAATACATTTTCAAAGCATCTAAGTGACAATGGTTGGAGTGCAGATTTAAACTGTGGTGGAAGTAGTTCTGATACCACTACACCAACTGAGAATAAACAAAACATCTATGAAACTCAACAAGTGGATGCTCCTCGAAATAAACAAACTAAGTGGAATACTATATTTGAAGAAAATAGATTTTTAAAATGTAAAAGCACAACTGAAGAAAAAAAATTGCAAGTATTTGAAATATGTAAGTGGGATGCGTGTGATTATAAATTAGATTCTATCACAGATGAGCCTTTGTACATCGGTAGAGTGGAGATGAAATTAAATGAAGGTAAAAAAAGAAAATTTATATATTTTCAGTCAGACTATAAACTCAAACAATGAATAAAAAAAATTTAAAATCTATAGCAGGTCTTACATTAATTGAGATTTTAATTAGTGTGGTGGTGTCATCGATAATGATGGCTGCAATTTATTCAACTTATTCAATTGTAAATTCAACTTACACTCAAGTGTTAGAAAAAGCTAAAGTAAGCAGATCCTCTAGAGATTTAATCGAGTTATTAATTCGAGATACACGAATGGCAGGATTTAAATATTATTTGGGTGATAATGATTTAGGCTTTCCAACAGAAAGTTATTTAGAGTTCGTTGGTGGTGCTACTACGGTAAAAGATAGCCATGATCCAATTGTGATAATTCCAAATGAACTTGGACATTCACTTAGTGATGCTATTGCTACCCCAACTCCAAAACATAACTTAGATGATACTTGCTGTGATAAAATTCATATTGTTTATGATGATTTTAATCAAAACGATGCTACTCAACCTTACAAAAGATATAAGTTAACTTATTTTGCAAATCCACTATCAGATGGTTCTAATGCTGATGGCCCTATAAATCCAAGATACGGCATATACAAATCCAAAATTAGTTGGCAACAAAATATTGGTCAAGAAACTGGAAGTTGGGTTTCAGATTGTTCCGAGTGTTATCACAATGAATTAGTAAGAGATTATGTTGAAGATATGGAATTTATTGCACTAGATCAAAATGGAAAAGTTTTAAGCCCTTACCCAAATACAACTTCTGAAGCTTCGAGGGGAAATTTATATAAAATTAGAGCGGTCGATATTAGGATCGCATTTATTTCTGAAAAGCCTTTCTTTAGATTTGAAAGTAGGACAGGAAATGAAAGACAATTAAGTGGATTTTCTAGAACGATAAGATCTTTTTCAGATAGAAACTTAAGAGATAATGTAGTGGTGACCGTATACACAAGAAATATTGTTGGACAGGATATATTTTAATGAAAAAAAATAATCAAAATGGATTTACACTAATTTTATCACTTGTGATGTTATTAGTAATGTCGTTGATGGGAGGCGCTTTAATTGTAATTTCTTCAGGGGATCATCAAAGCAATAATACTAGTGATCAATATCAACAAACTTTTTATGTTGCCGAACATGCCTTAATTGAAGCAGAGAAAAGAATAATTAATAGAATGATCGGACCTTGGACAGAAGTGAGTACGATTACCACACCACCAGTTGGATCTACACCTACAGAGATTACTGCTCACAATAATTATATTGAGCAACTTACAGCCACAGCAATTAATGGCTTTGCAAGAAATACAGATGGAAGAGATACTCCTAGAAATACTCTTACTCCTGTAGAAACTCCTTGTTTTAAAAGTTTTAGAAATTTAATTAGAAATGATAGTGGGGGAAATCTAACTTTAGTTACAGATCATTTTACCAATCAAAATTTTGGAAGTTTAATTGAGCCAATTTTAAATACCCCAAGTGATGTAGGATTAGAGGCAGATGATGCAGAAAAAGAAAAAGAATATTTAAAAAGGTATAGATATGAGTTTTTTTCAATTAATGTTGGTTCCTCTACCTTTAAAGGAGCAGGGGCTAGTCTTAAAAAAACCTCTACTAACGCTCAAAGACAAGGAACAGCTTATAGAATATATGGTTGTGGATATTTAATGCCTAAGGGCGCAGAATTAGGTGAATTTGAGGATCCTGAAATATTAATTCCTTTAGAAACTTTAATTATTTTATCTAGTTAAACACAAAATGAACACCAACATCATTAGTTTATTTACAATCTTTTAAAATATTAGCTATTATTAATGATAATGAAAAATATCTTTATTGGACTGTTATCACTTTTTTTATATTTCAGTTCATTAAGTATGAGTGGGGCGTGTGAATTTTTAAAAGAACAAATTGGTACCCCAGTTTCAAGCATCATTGAAAAATATGATAATTTAGACGAGCCTCCGGGTGGTGGTGATCCAACTGCTACCTACGTTAAAGAATATGACAGTTTAAATTTATGTGAAAATTCTCAATTAGAAAATAGTGTTTTAAAAGTATTTATTAAAGAAGGAAAACTCATTGGAACTGAAATTGAAGGTGCTTTGGGTGAAGCAAAAAATAACAAAATCATAGACTTTGCAAAAACACATTTAGGGTACAAAAGTGAAGTAGATTTTGATGAAGAGTGGACAGGGGCTATATCTTTGTCATCTTTTGGTGATGACGTCATTTATGGTAGAGTTAGTGATTCAAGTGGAATTTATGAAATGTTAATTATTACAAAGCCAGAGTTTGATTCATTTTTATTCGGACCTAATGTCATAAAGTTTTTTTAATTTATGAAAATATTATTTAAATTATTTAGTTTATTAATTTTAATTATTAATTTTAATCAAACATCTTATGCAAAACCATTGCCACCTGGATCAGGTGAAGGGGATGTACCAGCTAATATTTTAATTTTATTAGATAGCTCTGCTAGTATGAGTCGTACATTAGGAGATGGTATTCCTGCTATAAGCTCTGCTACAATTGATGGAAATGGAAATAGGGTTTTAACAAGTGCCGATGGAAAGCTGGGAGGATTATATCTTTTTAATTCTGCTGGTGAGAGAATTAACTTTACTGGAACCAATCAATGGGGAGGATCTTATACAAGAGATACTTGGTGGGCAGGAAGCACTACTGTTCAACGATGTGATTACCGTTTAAGGGATGGATCCAGAACATTTAATCATCTTATTTCTACAACTAGAAAATATCATGAAGCTCGCTATGTAACAGGAGTAACTGTTCCAGGAACTAATATCAGTAACGAAAATCTTTTATTTGCTGTTCAATTTGATGATAGGTCCTCTTCTGTTGCAGTTATTGCCCTTGATACACAATATAGATGTAGACTTGCACTAACGGTAAATAGTGTAAAACATATTCGCGGTATGGACATTAGTGCTAATGCAGCAGGACATATTATTGTAGGAGTTTTTGGTAGATCGGGTAGAAGAAATGCTTTTCAAATGACCTGTAATCTAAATCAAGCTGATTGCGAAGAAATTACAGGTACAGGTAAAGGTCAAACGGATGTGTGGGGCAGAATATATGACGGAAACCGTTATAGATTAAATAGCGACTCTACAAGAATGTATATTTCTGATGATGGGAATCTTTATGAATATGCAACAAGAAATGTTGGAGGACAAAATGTAATTTCATATGCCTGGGGTGAAAAAAAGGAGTGTCGTGCTAGCCGTAACTCAACTATAAACCAAATTACACAATTTGAGTTATCTAGCAATGACGATGATATTTTTTTTGTAGGAGGTAGCGGAAGAGAACTTGTAAGAGTACAATGGACTGCTGGGTACAACATTTGTACACGTATTACCGGTCTAGGAACCGCTAGTTCACTTTCAAACGCTGGTCAAGCTGCTGGAAATTTAGCTGCTGATAGCGTTAGAGTTACAAATGCACTAACTGCTATAAGTAAATCTGGTGGGAGAATTTTATTTAGTCATAATAGTTATGTTGATGAATTAACAGAAGCTAATTTTACATCTGCAAATAGAAATACAGCTTGGCAAATTCAATATGGTGGGCCAAAAATAACAAGACTAGACGGAGCAAAAGCAGCAATTATTGCCGTTTTAACAGATAGTACTTTAACTAGTGGTGCTAATTTTGGTTTTGGTCACTGGAACGCTGGCGAAGGTAGTCAGGGAAAAACCGGAAGCAGAGGTGGCAAATATTGCCATGGTAATGGTACTTCTTGCAATTATTATGGAGGTTGGTCCGGCAATCATCCTGCTGGTCGAAGCAGAATATGTACTGGTAATTCTTGTTTAAATGTTGGAATTGGTCCAGAGGGTGCTGGTAACGCTATTCCTGTTGTTGAGAGATTAGGAGTGGAGTGGGGCACAGACTCTGAAGCATTTTCTCAGATTGCTCATGATTATTTTTTTGATCCCATAATTTCTCCTCATGACCCAAACTCTGACTGTCAGTTAAATTATGTAATTGTTATTGGTGATGGTGAGATGACTGGTACAGGAACTGCTTCAACTAGTTTTCAAGGGCGTACGGCAGGCAGACTTACGAGAATGAGAGAGGAATTAGGAATTAAAACTTTGATGGTTGCTTATGGAGATGGAATAAGTGCTAGTGGTATGAATAGATTTAATGAATTAGCTTTAGTTGGTTCATGTGATGCAGCAGGGGGTGAAGATTGTGAACAAACTATTGTAGCCACTACCCCTCTGGAACTTCAGACTGAGCTTCAGCAGAAAATTAGACAAATTTTAGCTGAGCGATTAGCATTTACCGCACCATCCATTACAGCAACCATTCAACAAGGGGGTTCATTATACCAAGCGCAATTTGCTTATGAACAATTTGGAGAGTGGAAAGGAACCATATTGAGGAAAACTTTAAATGCAGATGGAACAGTTGATCATGATCCTAACGCACCAGGAAACTGGGATGCAGCAGCTCGAGTAAGAACGCAAGCAGCTGGCGGGCCAACAGATCCTGGTACAGCTGATAGCAGAAATATATGGACACCCATTGCAGATCAAAGTTTAGATTATTTAGGAAATTGGGATAACGTTAATGAGGCTACTGCACCAACTTTAGAACCTGAGATGGAAAGACTAGGATATGTTCTTAGAAATTATCATTCTTCAACATCAAAATGTGGTGGAGATGATACCACAGATGATGAGCGAGATGGAATTCTACGTTTTTTAGCTGGTCAAGATTTTTTTGATTATGATGGAGATTGTGACACTACAGAATTAAGAAGCCATGTTCTTGGAGATATATATCATTCTCAATTAATTGAAATTGGCGCACCAGATGGAAATACCCAGTTTACTGATAATAACCAAGAAGCTTACTTTAGAACTATAAATAATTATCAAGCCTTTAAATCTTCACAATCAAACAGAAGAAATATTTTATATGCAGGTTCTAACAGTGGATTACTCCATGCTTTTTCTGCTGAAACAGGAAATGAAGAATGGGCATTCTTACCACCCTTTTTAATTGGAAAATTACCTACATTAATTAACTCCAGACTTGACGGAGCAATTGATGGATTTAAGGGAGGTAGTAATGCAGTGTTTGGAGTAGACGGCTCTCCAGTTGTCCATGATGTGTTTATGAAAGGCTTAACTCCAGAGGGTGATGTCGAAGGTTCGGCAAGTTGGCATACCATATTATTCCAACCGTTTGGAAGAGGTGGATCTGGTTTTTCAGTATTAGATGTAACCACTCCACTAGTAAGAGATGGTTTAGGACCAATGCATATGTTCAGTGTATATAATGATTATATCAATAATGTTGTATATATCATGGACAACGAAGGAGAAGTTAGAGAATTAGAGTATTTTTCAAGCTCTGCAGAAATATCTGCTTCAGATGAAGCCCTAAAAGCGCAATCAAATTTAAATGAAGCTGTTACTGCTGATGAAGCCATCGACTCGGAGACAACTACTAATCAAGATGCAATTGCTGTATGTCAGTCTGATGCTGATGTGACCGGAGAATTTAAAACTGCTGGAACTGCTTCTTGTTATATAGGAAGAACTTTCACTTTTAGTGATATATCTTTTAATACCCCAAATAATCAATCCATACCTCAAAACATGATAAATGTTTCAGAAATGGTTGATGGTGAATTTTTGCCAGTAGAATTTTCAGATGCAAGAATGATCGATGGTCAATTTGTAATTACTTTTGATGAAGATAAAATTTATAATCCAGGTGGAAGTGTTAATGAAACAAGAGAAACAACAAATATATTTGTTCAAACCTCATGCACATCATCTTCTGGAATTGATCCTTTCTTTGACTATAGTAAATTAGGTGAGACTTGGTCAACACCAAGAATTGTAAGATTACCATCAGACATTGAAGCAGAGAGAGAAGACCCAGCAAATGATAAATATGTTGCAATTATGGGTGCAGGGATGGCTAATAATAATTTATGTGCGGGCTCTGCTTTGTTTATGGTTGAATTAGATAACATGGATGAGCCAGGAAAACTTTACGGTGGAGATCAAAACGGTGGACCAATTACAATTGTTGATACATCGCCAGCAGGTGTGGCTCTTGGAAATGATATAATTGAAACCCCTAACGGTAGTGATATTAATAATGCGGTTCCAACTTCTCCACTTGTGATCACCCCTGATACAGGATTTGGAATTCCTTGGCGTGGGGCAATGGTTTATATTAATGATAGAGAAGGAAAAATTACTAAAATAAATTTAACAGACTCTACAAAAAATGATGCTAAATTATTTGATCAAACAACATTATTTAGATTAAACGCTAGTACTACCAATAAACGATATACTTTTTTCTCAATGGATGCAGGAGTAGGAGTTACTACAAAAGATTTTTGGTTGTTTGGTGGTACTGGAGACTTTAATAAACTTGGAGATATAAATAGAAATATGGATAATATTTTATATGGGATTAGAGATTTTGATTATCCTTATTTTAAACATTTAAATGGAGTTACTATTCCTTCATTTAATGATCAAGCTTTTACATCCACAGCTCATCAAGGAGCTGATAACGCTAAATCGATTGATAATGCAACTGTTTGCTCAGATGTTACAGGAGATACTGATGGTGCTCTTTGCCCAGACTCTGCAGAAAGTGCCTGGGTAATCCATTTAGATACACCAGGCGATAATAATTCACACAGAAAAGCATCTGCCCCACCAACTTTATTTAAAGGACAAGTGTATTTTCCAGTTTATGAACCGCCTCCAGGATCTAATCGATGTAATATTGGAAATGCATATATTTGTGTAGCAGATGATGAATGCGGAACAAATAATTCACATAAACTTGTTAAAGGTGCAGAAGCTAACGGAAGTAACTGTACATTCATTAGAGAAGGAGTTTTATCTGAATTAGTAATATTTGGTGACAAACTTTACGCAAACGTTGCAGGACCTAGTGAAGACAGTGATACTTTATATTCTGTTATAGCTGTTCCTGGAGAGGTTTTATCAAATACAGGTGGTTGGAGAGATACAGGATATTAATTAAAGTTATAACACTCTCTCACAAGTGACTTTAAGAAGCTGAAAACAACGCAAAATAGGAATATATAACCCAAACAAACATATCAAGCATGGTTATAAATATAATTGCTAAACCAACAATTGAGTCCTGTTTTATTTTTTTTCTCCATTTGATTGGAAAAAAATTTAAAGAATACGCATAAACTAAAATGAATATATTTAATGATGCAATAATAATGTTGATAAATAAAAAAGTATTCATTTAGTTAATCAAACCTTTCAGCTTGTTCTTTAATTTGTCTTTTACTTTATCCTCTATTTGCTTGATATCTAAATTTTTAACAGCGTCTAATAAATTATTACTCATTATTTTTTCTCGCACATCAACCACCATGTCTTTAAATACTTTTTTTAAAATATCTTTGTAGTTTTTACTATCCTTAGTATTACCAATATCTTTAAAATTCATATCATTAATTGAAAAGGTTTTTTCAAAATCAAAATCAGAAGATAATACGGCTAAATTAATATTTTTAGCATCTAGGTTTTTGATATTAAAGTATTTGCTTGATTGAGAGTCGGTATTTTTAAATTCAAGATCTTGTTGAAGATTTCTTAGATTGTCTGAAGTAATTCTGTCAGAAAATTTAAAATAATAATTTAAATTTATATTGTTTAATTGAACATCGTTAATCAATATATCATTAGAAAAAATTGAGAATGTATCTAAATTTACTTTAACAAAATCTACTTCTACTAAATTACCATCAAACTTTTTGTTAAGTATCTTAATGTTATTTGCACGAGCTTCACCACTTAAATAATCAATACTTAATTTTTTAATTGATACTTCTCTATTTAATGAACTTGAGATATTATCTTCTAATATATTTTTAATTAATCTATCTCCTATAAATTCAACCAATATATAAAAAGATAAAGTGAATATGGTTATTATGGAAAGAAATTTTTTCATACGCACTGATCTATATTAATTTAAAAAATAATTCTAATGGTTAATCGACCACTCTGGGTTATATTTTTAATTCAAAAATAATCTTATCTGTTCATTAAAAATAAGAAAAACTAAGTTTCCTATAATTAAATAAGGACCAAAAGGTATTTGAGACGAAAGATCTTTTTTATTTTTAATTATATCTGGGACAACACTTAAAAGTGCAATGACAGATGAAAAAAATATTACAAAAGGAATTGAAGCCCATCCAAACCAAAAACCAATTACAGAAAGTAATTTAGCATCACCCAAACCCATTCCTTCTTTGTTTCTTAATTTTTTATAAGTAAAAATTATTAACCAAATGATTATGTAACCAAACAAACCACCTATTAAAGAGTTAACTAAATTTGGAAATAGAGTGGTATTTAAATTTGGATCAAATGATTTTAATAAACCAATTATCATAAGAGGGTACGTTAACTCATTTGGAATTATGAAATGTTTTAAATCAATAAAAAAAATAATCACAAAACAGATGCTTAAAATAAAAAAAAGAAGAGTAGTTAATGAAACTCCAAAGAAATGAAAAATTACTACAAAATTTATTGCTGATATTAATTCTACTAAAAAATATTTAATATTAATTTTAGCTGAACAACCTCTACATTTTGCTTTTAAAAACAAATATGAAAATAATGGAATGTTATCGTGCCATTTAATTAGGGTTTTACAGGATGGACAGTGGGATCTTCCTGTTACAACACTTATATCGTCAGGAATTCTATGGATACAAACATTACTAAAGCTACCCCATATACTTCCAAAGATAAATGCTATAAGATATAACACAACTTATAATTTAATTTTGGAGGAAAGTTCTATGAAACCATCAATGCAATATTGTACAAGCATCATTGCGTCTGTAAGGTGTAAGTAGAAGTTAGGACTATGAATAATGAGTTCCATCAGTCTCAAAACTATCAAAAATTTAATGAATATCAATTTATAAATAACATGTTCTTTGGTGCTAAAAAAACAGAAACAATAAAAGTCGACAATACGAGCGTTAAAGACTTAGAATTAGTTACAAAAATGAGCCAAGAGTTTGCTAAAACTCTTGATTTAAAAGAAACACTACAAACTTCATTAGAGCTAATTATTAAAAGAATTAATGCTCAAGCTGCTAACATTTTTTTAATAGATAATGATAAGCAAAACTTTCAATGTATTGCATCAAAACACCAAGCATATCTAGAAGATTTTGAAATCCCAATTACGCAAGGTGTCATGGGAAAAGCAGCACTCATGAAACAATGTATAAGAGTTGGAGATGTAAGAAAGGATGTAAGAGAAATTGCAGAATTTTATTTTGATTTAGATAATAAAACAAATTTTACAACTTATTCTGTTTTATGTTCACCATTAATTGTTTCAGATGAATGTATTGGTGTTATTCATTGTTTAAATAAAAAAACAGATAACAAACTTTTTGAAGAAAGCGATAGAAAACTTTTAGAAACTTTATCTGGTCCTGCTGCATTAGCGATTAGAAATGCTAAGATGGCAAAAGATTTGATTGATAAAAATAGAATAGAAAAAGAAATAGAAATTGTTGGAGAGATTCAAAAAACGTTACTATCTCAAAACATTAAAGAAAATTTTCCTATTGCTGGAATAAATATCCCTGCCAAAGTTGTTTCTGGAGACTTTTATAATTTTTCAGAATTATCTGATGGAGTTTATGGATTTGGAGTTGCAGATGTTTCAGGTAAAGGAATTAAATCTTCATTACTAATGTCTAAAGCATCTAGTCTTTATAGATGCCTAAGTAAAACAAATTTTTCTGCAGCAGGTCTATTAGATATTTTAAATACAGAAATTTGTGAAACTACTTCAAGAGGAATGTTTGTAACAATGCTGGTTGGAATTTATGATAGTAACAAAAAAGAATTAACTTTATCAAACGCTGGTCATGAACCTCCGTTAATTTATTCTAAAGATGGAAACTTTTCTAATTTCGAAGAAGCAGGACCTCCTTTAGGTATTGCTCCTAAGTTTAAATTTAAAGAAACTAAAATTAATTTTTCAAACAGCTCAATGTATATTTTTACTGATGGTATTACTGAAATAAGAGATGCTAAAGGAAATATGTTAGAGGCAGAAGGATTTAAAGATTATATAAAAAAGTATCAACAAATTCCAAACCATGAAAGATTAAACAAGATTATTGAAGATATAATTAAATCTGGTCGAATACAAAAGGATGATTTAACAATTGTAACGGTTGATGGTTAATAATTATGGATAGATGTTTTTATTTACACTCCTTAAGATAGAGTAAAAATGTTTGAGGGATAGTTTCCAGTTAATAAGAGTAATTACTCCCAGTTTCATGTAATAATTCTAATTTTGGGTCAAATATCTGATAATTTGCTATAAATCCTTTAATCGTACTCAAAACTCTAATTTAGAGCGAAACCTCTCATAATTTCCTATAAATCCTATCCGGGTAGTCAAATCTCTTATTTAGAGTGAAATCTCTCATAATTTGCCACAAATCAGATTTAATTAGTTAATTTGAGTTTAGCCACCATATTTAGGCTTTAACCATAATATAAATTGTATCAAAATTTAATATTGTTATCCTTAATATTCGACAATTGATGGATCAATGTTAAAATTTATATATATTATCCTAAAGGAATGAGCGATGTAAGGCTGATTGAGTTTTTGTTAATATTCATATTTATCTCTAACACACAGGATAAAAAATATAAATTATCTCTAACACATAGGACAAAAATTAAAATTATCTCTAACACAAATCAATAAATTTATTGAAAATATAAAAAATGTTGATTTTATTGACTTTTTTAAAAATATGATAATATTAATTACTATAACACAAAATAAATACAGCTCTAACACATTTTATGTTTTATATTCATAATACTAAAAACGTTGATTTTACTTACTTTTTTAAAAAAGAATATTATGTTAATTTTCTAACACAAAATGAAATAATTTTTTTTTTTTAAATGTGTTAGAATAAAATTTTTGTGTTAGAGAAAAAAAATAATTTTTTTTTTTTTATAAATTAGAATAATTCTAAAATTTGTAAAAAATATATTAGAATCTTTCTAAAGTAAAATAAAAATATATTAGAATCTTTCTAAAGAGAAAAAAAATAGTTTGGAATATTTCTAATGTAGGAAAAAAAAATATATTAGAATAATTCTAAACAAAAAAAATTAAAAAAATTATAACACAAATAATTTTTTCTCTCACACAAAAAAAAATTTCTCTCACACAAAAAACAATTAAAAGTTGTTTTAATAAAAAATAGCTATTTTACTTATTTTTTAAAAACTGAAAAAAATATTAAATTTCTAACACAATAAAAAAATATGAAATTATGATAAATGTGTTGGAGAAAAGATTATTAAAAAAAAATCTCTAAAATACAATTTTTTTCAATAATTTTACTAAACTGTTGATTTGATTGAATATTTTATAGTTCCTTATTAAATTCAACCCATTTTGAACATAATAATTATAATCATGTGTTAGAATATTATTAAATTTGTGTTAGAGAATCGAATAACAATTAAAATATTAATTTTTATTTATTAGTTTTATGGACGAAGATAATAAAGACAAATTTGATTATAAAGAGGAAGACACTTTAAAGAGTGATCAGGAAAGCCAATCTGAAAATGATTCAACTGAGACTTTAAATCCTCAAGAAACTGATAATAATGAATCAGAAAAATCCAATGAAAATGATAATTTAACTGAAAATTCAGTAACTATACAATCTCAAGATGAATCTATTGATCAAAATGTAAGCGCATCAAATACTAATAATGAGGAACAAAAAAAAGAGCATGAGGTAATTCATAAAAAAGATGGAAGACTACATATATATGTAAGGCAAGATAAATATAAAGGTGAACTTAAATCAAGAAACTGGGTGGGTAGACTTTATATTGATGGTAAACAAAAAATTTCATCTTCTGGAACAACAAATTTAGACGATGCAATACCAATTTTGGAAAAATGGTTTGATGATGTTCATGAAGAAAGTAAAAAATTAAAAATTGAAGAAAATATTAAGCCAGAAGAGGGTGAATCTTCACAAATTGATATTTCAACAACCAATCAAAGTAATAATGAAGCACAACCACAAACTTCAAGTGTTCCATTAAATGAAAACTCAGAAATATCTACCCAAGATCAGGTAAAAAGTAAATTATCAAATATTTTTGGAAAAATTAAAGAAATTAAAATTAAAAAACCAGATTTTGCTAAAAATATAAAAAAACCGTCTTTTAATAATTCTAAAGTCGGGAATTATAAATCAAAAATACAAAATTTTTTCAAATCCAAATTAGGTAAATCTAGTGTTCAAGGTGAAGAAATAATTGGTATAGAGCTAGCAAATAAAGAAATAAGAATAGTTCAAGTTTCTAGTAACAAAGCTAATCAATGGGTGTTAGAAAAATTACATATTCATCCAGTTGACATTACAGATGATAGTACCCCAATTGATAATGCTGATAAATTTTCAGAAGAATTAGTATTAGCAATTCAAAAATACAAAATAACTTCACCAAATGCAGCAATTGCTATTCCAGTAACTAGTGCAATCATAAGAGTAGTCACTGCACCTTTAATGAAAGAAGATGAATTAAATAAAGCAATCGAAACTAATTCATTGTGGGAGAACCTAGTTCAACTAACAGATAGTTTGGAAGATTATTCTATTTTTCATCAAGTCATAAATAGAAATGAAAAAGAAAATACAATGGATATTTTATTCGTTGCATCAAAATTAACTGATATAAATAGTTATACTTCAATAATTAAAAATGCAGGTTTAAATCCTGTAATCATAGATGTTAAATGTTTTGCTTTAAAGTCAGCAGTTGATCAAGTTAATCAAATAACAAATAAAACTGAAGATGCGAATTTAACGGCTGTTTTAGAATTTGGATTAGATGAAAATTATTTAATGATCCTCTATGATAATAACCCAATAATAACTGATATTTTTATCAGAGGGCAAGATAGAAAAATTTTACAAGATTCTCAAGATACTGAAGAAAAAGAGGGATTAGTTAGAAGATATGTTACTCAAGTTAAGCAGGCAATTCAAGATTTTGAGACCAAATATGAAAAGAGAATTCGAAATATCAAAGTTGTTTCAGACATTACAAATGTCGATGAATATTTAGCTAGTTTTAGAAAAATTTTAATGAATGTTGGATTTAACACTTTTGATCCCACAGAAGGATTAAAAATTCCAAGTCAGTATCAACAAATTTTAGATAATAAGTTAAATAGATCTTATCTATCTACTTCTGTTGGTTTAGCCTTTAGAAAACTTGATGTCTTTGGTTATTATAAATTTGTTACTGCAGTTAAAAACATAAATCTTCTTCCAGATAGATCAAATGTAATGAAGCAAAAGAAGATGAAAGCAATTTCAGGTTTTGCATTCAAGGGTATTACTGCTGCTGTAGTTGCAATTTATGTGGTATTATTTGGTTTATCTTTTTGGAATATTGCTTCCTATAATAATAAATTAAAACAATATGAAACTGTAAAAATAGATCATGCTAAAATTATTAAACAGAAAAAAATAGTTTCAAAAGAACTTAATGTAATTAATACGTCTTTAAAATTAAGTAGAACCCTTAAGTCAAATAAAGAATTAACTTATAGAATTTTAGCTCAAGTAGCCTCAAGTGTTCCAAACCGTGTAAAATTTGATCAAGTTGAATTTAATGGATCTAGAAGATTAACTATTCAAGGAATAGCCGCAAGTGATCAAGATATTTTGAAATTTATAGAAAATTTAGGAAATCAAAAATTGGTTGAGCAAGCATCTTTATCATCAATGCGATTACCAAAATCTACAGCAGGTGGTGCTACAATGAAAGGTTTTAGAGTGTTTGTAAAAATTAAAACAGGTAAAATATAGCAATGGATATAGATTTAAAAAATATTAATATGTCTGACATCAAGGATCAGATTACAAAATTAGCTGATAAAAAAACTCTTATAAAAATAGGAATAATCTTTGGTGCAATCGTTTTTTTCTTAATAGTTTATTACGCAATTTTAAATCCAATGGTTGAGTCTAGAAAAGCTAAATTGGACGACATGAATTTAAAAATACAAGAAACTGCAAAATTTACTTCTGAAATTTATTCAATGAGAGCAAGAATTAAAAAACTTAAGCCTGATTATGAAAAATACTCTAGCTTGTTTCATTCTAAAGCTGAAGTAGAGGGTCTTTATCAAACATTAAGTGAATACGCTGGACAAAATGATCTAGTAATCACTAGAATTGAAAAAAAGATAATTCAAGAAGTATTAAAAGCACAAGCCTTAGCCCAAGCAGACGGTAAAAAAACGGAAAAAAAGAAAAACAACCAAGTTAAAAATGTTGCAAATATTGCCTATTATTTGATCCCTGTTGATTTTGAAATTGATGGTAATTTTATTGGTTACATTAAATTTAAAAGAGCTCTATCGCTTTCTAACAAAATGTTAAACTTTGACAAAGAGTCTATTCAGGTGGTAAAAGGGAATGCAACTGGAGCGATAAAAGTAAAAGGTACGTTAACAATAGTGGGGTTACCAAATGAATTTTTTTAAAATAATCATTATTTCAGTATTCTTTATGCTGCTATCAAAAGTTTCCATGGCTGATAGTCATGATAAAGAGCAAAACATTATTGATAAAGCTAAAGAGATAAATAAAAAGATCAAAGAAAAACAGGCAAATTCACAATCAAATATTTCATCAGAGATTAATGATGAAGAACCTCTTCCATTAAACGATCCTTTTGCTGGAGATAGTTCATTAACTGGTGGTAATACAATTGTATCAAGTAATCCAGAAGAGGCACAAAATGAAATGAGCTTATATAAGTTTAAATTAGTTGGGATAATGACCTCTGCAAATGATGATGGGTTCGTATCTCTAATTAATTCAAGTGGAAATATAATTACTTTAGCTAAGTTTGAAGAATTAAGTCCTGGAGTAAAATTAGTTGGACTTAACAATAGAGAAGCAGTTTTTGAAAAAAATGAAAACTCTCTTTTAGTGATAAATTTTAATAATAAAATTACAGAAAGAACAAAATAATTATGAAATTTAAAAACAAAATATCATTTTTAATTTTACCCTTCTTATTTATTTTTTTAACAGGTTGTGCTGAAAAATTTGCTAAAAACACCGGTTCTTTTAAACACGACACCCCACTAATAAAAACTGATATCAAGAAAACTGGAAAACAAGAGGTTGAAAAAAGTGTAGAAATGGGACCAACTCCTGCTGAAGGTGATGTCATTAAGCTTAAAAAAAGAAAACAAATATCATCTGTTAAAGAGAGAAATTATTTATTAATTTCAGAAGATTTCAAATCTTTAAAACAAAATGTTTCTTTTAAATTTCAAGCTTTAGATTTTAAAGAAGCAATGAAATTAATGTCTGAAGTTGGTCAAATTAATATTTTAGTAGGTGACGATGTGGCAGGATCAATAAGTGCAGAGTTAGATAATGTTCCATGGGATAAAGCATTTAATGCATTATTAGATTTAAAAAATTATGCAGCAGATATAGATGTAGCAAGTAATATTATTAGAGTTTCAACTCCTGCTAATCTAACGTCACAAGAAGGTTATAAATCAGCGAGAGCTTCAGCAGTTAAGAAAAAAGTTGAATTAGAAGATTCAGTAGAACCAATTATTTCAGAAATTTTTAGACTTTATTATATAACCCCATCAGAAGCTAAAGCCACAATCACAGAATTATTTACATCTGTTGGAACGAATGGGAATTTTATACCAATACAAGTAACGGAAGAAGCAACCACAAGATCAATTATTGTTAGAGGTAAAGAGAAAGATTTAGATATCGTTGATAAAGTTATTCGAGAAATTGATAAAAGAACAAAACAAGTTTTAATAGAAGCTTTTATAGTCGAAGCAACCTCAACATTTGAGCAAAGTTTAGGAAAAAGACTTGGGGCTGCTTACACAAGAAAAAGTTTAAGAATGGGTGGTACACAAGGAGGTAGTAGTGTAGGAGCTGCATCAGGATCAGGGGCTGCATTATCTGATTCAACAGGTGCTTTTACAAGCGGTGCTGGAACAGATAATTTAGTAAACTTTGGGTCTGCTGCTGCAACAAGTGGAATTGGAATATTGAAAAAAACAGGTTCAGCTGTTTTAAAACTTGAACTTGATTTTTTAGAAGCTCAAGGCTTATCAAAAACAGTATCTAATCCGAAATTATTTACATTAGATAATCAACAAGCAAGTATTAATCAGGGTGAAACAATTTATATTGATGGTGGAGAAGGAGAAGATAAACCAGTTGATGCATCATTAAAACTGATAGTAACTCCCAATATCATAGGTGATGGAAACGTCATGCTTTCAATTCAAGTAAACAATGATACTCCAAATAGATCAAGTGCAGCATCAGTAGGTGTAAATAAAATGGAGATAAATACAAAATTATTAGTAGCTGATGGAGATATAGTTGTAATTGGTGGTATTAAAAAAAATAACGTAGCGAATAATAGACAAGGTGTTCCAGGAACGTCAAAAGTACCAATTCTAGGAAAAGTACTGAGTGGAAAATCAAATTCTGATACAATGAACGAGTTATTGGTATTTATCGCTCCAAGAATTTTATAATGTTTAAAATAAGTAGAGAGAGTGAAATTAATTTAGTTAATGTCTTAATTGATAATGACATTATTTCTGGAAAAGATTTAATAGATATTAAAAAAGTAAGCATTGAAAACAATAAATCTCAAATTGATGCAATATTTGAATTAAAGCTTACTGATGAAAAAAAAATAATTGATTTATTAATTAAAGAACAAAATCTAGAAATAATTGATCTAAAGTCAGTTGAAATTACTGAAGAAGTAAAAACAGTTTTACCATCAAACTATATTAAGATGAATTTTGTAGCACCATTTAAAATTGATGGAAAAACTTTACACATGGCAATCCCAGACAGTTCAAAATTGGGATTGATGCGAAATTTGAAAGCTATTACAAAAAAAAACATAGAACTTCATGCTGCAAAAATAAGTGATATTTCTCAATATATCGAGAGATTATCAAGTGAAACAGATGAAGTAACTATTGCGTCAATTCGAAATGAGAATAGGAGAAAAACAAAAACTTTTGAAACAGATTTAGGAGATGCAGGGGAAGTTTTAGACAATAAACCAGAAGAAGATATTGAAGCAATTGAAAATGAGTCAGAGGTAATAAAATTTAGTACAGCGGTGGTAGCAGATGCAATTAAAATGGGTGTTAGTGATATTCATATAGAGCCTTACAGATTTAGTTCAAGAGTAAGATATCGATTAGACGGTATGCTTCAAGAACAAGAATCTTATAGACAGTTTCTGCATGACAATTACGGGGCAGTAGTTACTCGATTTAAAATTATGGGTAAATTAGATATTGCAGAAAGAAGATTGCCACAAGATGGAGCCATTAATTTTAAAATGGGTAATAAAGTAGTTGATTTACGTTTATCAATTTTACCTACGGCAAATAATGAGAGAATTGTTATGCGTATTCTTAACAAAGACGCGGGAGATATTACCCTTGAACAATTAAATTTTGAAAAGCAAGATTTAGAAAGTCTAAGAAAAGGAATTCACAGTAGTCAGGGATTAATTTTGGTAACTGGACCTACAGGATCTGGGAAATCAACAACGTTATATAGTATTTTAAAAGAAGTAAGTCAGCCCCATTTAAATATTTTAACAGCTGAAGATCCTGTAGAATATGAATTAGATGGTGTAGGACAAGTACAAATTAAAGATGATATTGGTTTTACTTTTGCTAAAGCCTTAAGATCTTTTTTAAGACAAGACCCTGAAATTATTCTAGTTGGTGAGATGAGGGATAAAGAAACAGTTGATATCGGATTAAAGGCTGCTCTTACAGGTCACTTAGTATTTAGCACGTTACACACTAATGATGCTCCAAGTACTATTACTAGATTACAAAACATGGGGACACCTGATTATTTAATAAGTGCTGCCTGCCAACTTGTTGTAGCTCAAAGACTAGCTAGAAAAAATTGTAAAGATTGTAGAGTGCCTGATGATGACGTTAATGCTAAAGTTCTTAAAGATATGGGTTTTACTGATGAAGACGCTTCAAAAGTAAAAGCTATCAAAGGTAAAGGTTGTGCAAAATGTAGTGACACCGGTTACAAAGGTCGACAAGGTATTTATGAAATCTTAGTGGTCTCAAAACCAATTAAAGAAGCTATTTTAAAACAAGCAACCACTCCTGAGTTAAGAGAAATAGCAATTAAGGAAGGGTTTAGAACGATGCAAGATATGGGTAGAAGAATGATTGCATCTGGTGAGCTTAATTTTAGAGAGTATGAGAGAATTCTTTCAGGCGAATAAAAATGGAAGCTTTTACTTATAAAGGAATATCCGAAGGTAAATATGTAGAAGGAGATATTGAGGCAATCAACCTTGATGAAGCTTCTCATTTATTAAAAGAAAAAAAAATAATAATTACCAATATAATTAGGTCTAAGAAAAAAAAAGGTGAAGCAAAAAAAAAATCAGGTGGCTCCTCTCTTTTTGGTAAAAAAAAAGTTAAAGTAGAAGAAATTCTTATATTCTCAAAGCAATTTGCAACCATGGTTAAGGCGGGCTTACCTATTTTGCAGGTTTTAATAATGTTAAGAGATCAATTAGAAAGTCCTGCTCTTAAAGACATTATAGAAGATATTAGAAAAAGTTTAGAAGGGGGTGTGAACTTATCAAAATGTTTTGAAAAATATCCACAATATTTTGATAATATTTATGTCAACTTGATTAAAGCTGGTGAAGCAAGTGGTAAGCTAGATGTATTTTTACTTAAAATAGTAGATTCACTAGAGAAAAAAGAAAAGATTAAGAAAAAAATTAAGGGTGCTTTAATGTATCCAGCGATCATGTTTACAGTAGCGATTACTGTAAGTGCTTTTATGTTGATTAAAGTAGTTCCAGTATTTGCAAAAATGTACGATGGAATGGGCTTAGAATTACCTGCTGCAACAGCAACCATCATGGCAATGAGTGATTTTTTAAGTGGTACAGGCGGAAAAGTAATTCTGTTTGGTGGAATAGGTGGATATTTCGGGTTTAATTTTATTGTAAAAAGAAATGCTGCAATTCGTTTTAGATGGCATAAACAAATTTTAAAACTACCCATTTTTGGAGATATGATTTTAAAATCTCTACTAGCAAGAATTGCATTGATTTTGGGTAATTTAAGTGCAGCTGGTGTAAATTTATTAGAGAGTTTAGAAATTGCAAAATCAGTTAGTAATAATGATGTGATAACGGATGCACTAGAGAGTGTAAAAAAAGGTGTGTTCTCTGGTGATACCTTAACAAAACTTTTTTTAAAAGAACCACTCTTCCCACCAACTTTTAGTCAATTAATTTCTGTTGGGGAACAAACAGGTCAATTAGATGAAATGTTTAATTCAGTATCTGCTTATTATGAAGAAGAATTTGATACTACAGTCGATAACATGTCTGCTTTAATTGAACCTATCATGATTGTTTTCATGGGCGTAATGATTGGTGGCTTAATGATAGCTATGTACTCACCAATATTTAACGTGGGTGCTTTAATTAATTAATTTTTTAATTTTTTGGTTAAAACTAAATTATTAATCCAGGGCTCTTTTCCTGGTTCAAAATTTATTGAATCCATAATTTGTTGAATAAAAAATGTTCCTAGTCCACCTGGTTTAATATCATCAATCGCTCTATGCTTAACTTTGTTTTTTTCTACTGGTTTACCTTTATCAAAGAAAGAAATCTCTAGAACATCATCACTACAAGATATTCTTACAACCATTTTATCTTGAGTGTCAGGCATATCTTTATATGCATGTTTAACTATATTTTGTGCAGCTTCAGCAATTGCTAAAACTAACTCTTCTCTTAACTCTTCATCAATTTTAAATTTTTCAAAAACATCTCTAGAAAAAGCTCTGACATCTTTCAAACTTGCTGAGCTAACTAAAAAATCTTTTTTCTCTGATTGATTAAAGTTTTCTAAACTCATAATTAATTTATTCCAAATTTAAAATTTGTTCTAACTTTGCCATCATGATTACTTTTAAAACAGATTTACTCACATCTTTAATGACAAGCTTGGTTCCCTTTTCAAGGGCTTTTTGATGACTTTCTATTAAAACCGAAATACCAGAAGAGTCCATGTATTGAACGTTACTTAGATTTAAAGCAACATTTTTACCAGAGTCGATAACAGGAAAGATAACTCCTTTAACTTCATCCGTTTTATCCATATCTATTTCACCATCTAAAAATATGGTACTTATATTGTTTTCTTCTGTAATTTTATATGTCATAGAAACTTTCTTGCCATTGCTAGAACTTTTTCAACAGGTTGGCTAACCTCTTTAAGTTCAACTTTAGTATTTTTTTCTCGAGCTCTTTGATTGCTTTCTATAATTATCGATATACCAGAAGAGTCCATGTAGAGTACATCTTTTAAATTTAAATGAACTTCTTTTCCAGCATCAATTAAAGGAAAAACAATTTCTCTTACCTCATCTGCAACATCCATATCTATTTCTCCAGTAAGAAAAACAGTACTTACATTTTCATTATCTGTAACTTTATATTTCATAGTTTTTAACATATATACTTAAAATATTAATCTAGTCAAAAAAATACCCAATATGAACATAGATGATCGTTATTGTACTATAATAGCTGTATTTTTAGTTTACTTCATCAAAAATTATTATAAATTTTCATCAGAAAAAATAATTAACTAATTAAAGAGGAACTTATGAAAAATAATAAAGGTTTTACACTTATTGAATTGCTAGTTGTTGTAGCAATTATAGGTATTTTAGCTGCGGTAGGTGTTGTTGCTTACAATGGTTACACTAAGAGTGCGAAAATTAATGCTTCTAAATCAAACCAAGGAGCAGTAACAAAATATTTAGCTGCTGAAATTCAAAAATGTAACATGGGTACAGAGGCTA
>JADHRH010000058.1 GCA_016777545.1 Candidatus Pelagibacter sp. | reverse complement strand
TTGGTAAAAAAATCAGATCTACGTTGATCAAAACTTAAGGTTGCAAGTGATGATAATATATCCATTTTTCCTACATAAGTTCCAAAATTAGTCTCTATTCCCATTAATGCTAAAAGTAACTCTTTCTCTACAGAAAATTTATTATCTACCGAATTTATGAAAACTTTATTTAATTCATAAAGTTTAATGCCTGCAGTTACTTTTTGTTTAGAAGTTCTTTTGGATATGTAAGTTTTGGTATCTTCATAAAACTCAGGTTGAAAACGGTCATATTTTATTACATCAGGTAAAAACACAACATCAGACATTGCTAAATTGAATGTCTTTTCTGAAATTTTTTTTTCTAAAGCATAAGCTTTGAAATTAACCAACCACTCCTTAAATTCTTTTTCATTGGCATGTAGTGTTCCGTGAATAAATGTGAAAAATATAATTATAAAATATTTAATTATGTTCATATAAATCTTTTAAATAAATAATTACAGCAATCCATATTAAAATGAAACTTAATGATTTATCGAAAGAAAAAGCCTCATCATAATAAAAAAAGCCCAATAAAAATTGAAATGTTGGGGTTATGTAGAAAATCATTCCAGTGGGTCCAAGGCCACACAACTCAACACCTCTTACATATAGAAATAGAGGTATAACAGTCATTGGTCCAGCTAACATTAGTATAAACATCAATGAAGGCTCGTTAATACTAAAAATATTTAAATTATTTTTAAAAAGTATAAAAAAAGCAAATAACGCAAATGGTAATATAAAAAGACTTTCTATTAAAAGTCCAACATCAGTATCAACATTTACTTTTTTTCTAAGAAGATTATAAAAACCCCAACTTAGAGCTACAATTATTCCAACCCATGGTATCGAATGAAAACTTTTAAATAAAAGAAATGAAATAGACAGCAAAACAAGAAGTATGGAAAGACCTCTTCTTTTATTAATTTTTTCACCATAAAAGATATATCCCAGGAATACGCTTAAGATTGGCATAATAAAATAACCAAAGCTTGCATCGATAATTTTTTCAGTACCCACTGCATAAATCCAGGTTGCCCAATTTATAAAAATTAGTAAGCTTGAAAAAAATAAATAAATTATATTTCTTTTATTTTTTATAATTTCAAAAAAAATATCCCATTTAGAAAAATAAAAAGTAGTTATTATTAAAGCTACAGATGTCCACACACAACGATGGATCACTACCTCTATAGAGCCTGCAAATGAAATATATTTGAAGTAAATAACACCAATAACACCCCACCAAAAAGAACCTAGTGCAGTTAATCCTATACCTGTATTGAATTTTTGCTTTTCCACAGTAATAAATTTATACCTATTAAATGATTATCTGTTTAATTTATCAATTTTATTGTTGAATTAAAAATTTATAATAATAAAACGTTGCTAACGGAGAGATGGCAGAGTGGTTGAATGCACCGGTCTTGAAAACCGGCAAAGGGGCAACTCTTTCCTGAGTTCGAATCTCAGTCTCTCCGCCACTATTCACTTGCATAATTATAGTTTTTAAACATCTCTGAAACTTTGTTTAATTCAATTTGAATTGTTGGATTTTTACCTTGATTAAATTTATAAAGATTCTCATCATCAAAGTCTAACAAATCACACAAAAGGGTTAGCTCTTGTTCATTAAACTGATCAATATATTTTTTAGTAAATGAACCTAACAACTTATCCATTTCTTTAGTGCCTCTATAGTTAGCCCTATAAGTTATTTTATTTTTTAAATCCTTTATATTAATGGTCATAATATTTAATATATTACAACTAATATGAAATATAAGAATAATTATGATTATTTATTAGCTGATCTAACCAAATTAAATGGTGTGGGTAAAAAAACCATGGAAATTTTGAAGAAAAAAAAAGTAAATAATATTTTTGACTTGCTGTGGAGACTGCCTAAATCTTATACAGACAGAACGCTCGTTAGTAAAATTTGCGATCTTCAAATAGGAGTAATCCAAACTATCAGAATTGTTCCATTAAAATATCAATTTCCAAGAGTTAGAAACTTACCCAATAGAGTTAATTGTATTGATGAAACTGGAAAGATTGATTGTATATTCTTTAATAGTCATGAAGGATATGTAAGAAAAATTTTACCACTAAATGAAGAAGTAACAATTAGCGGTAAGATAGGCAATTATAAAGGACGATATCAAATAACGAATCCAACATATATTTCACAAGACAGTTCATTAATTGAAAATATTGATAATAAATACTCATTAACAGAAGGTATTACTGAAAAAACCTATAATAAAATTATTAATCAAATTTTAAAAAACTTACCTATTTTACCAGAGTGGCACGATAAAGATATTTTAAAAATTTTTAATAATGAAAGTTGGAATGAATCTATAATAAAATTACATGATCCAAAAAATATTGAAAATTATAAATCTGATTTTTATAAAAGACTTGCTTATGATGAAATATTAGCATCTTTTTTAGTTAATTCAGAAATTCGAAAAAAAATTAAAAAAATTAAAAAAATTTCTAAAAACTTCAGCGAAAAAGCTCATAAGAATATAGTTAATAAATTAAACTTTACACTTACCAATGATCAAAAAAATTCATTGGGTGATATTAATAAGGATCTAAATTCTAAAAGTAAAATGTTTAGACTTTTGCAAGGTGACGTTGGGAGTGGTAAAACTATTGTTGCATTGATTTCTTCGTTGAATGTCATTAATTCAGGGTTCCAAGTTGCATTAATGGCTCCTACTGAAATATTGGCAAGACAGCATTATACTTTAGCAAAAAAACTATTTCCTAAAGATATCAAAATTGAATTACTTTCTAGTAAGAGTGAAAATAGTGAAAAAAAGAGAATTATAAAAAAACTGGAAAACAATGAAATTCAAATGGTATTTGGCACACATGCAATTTTTCAAAAAAAAATTATTTTTGCAAACCTTGGTTATATTATAATTGATGAACAGCACAAATTTGGTGTTAGACAAAGAAAACTTTTATCAGATAAAGGGGGTGATAATTGTGATGTTCTTTTAATGTCAGCGACACCAATTCCGAGAACTCTAACTATGTCAGTTTATGGTGATATGGATGTTTCTATTATTAAAGAAAAACCAAGTAATAGAAAAGAAGTTAAAACTTATAGCAAATTAGAAAGTAAAATAGACGATGTTATCAACTTTGTAAAAAAAGAAATAAAGGAAGGAAACCAAATCTTCTGGGTGTGTCCTTTGATAGAGGAATCAAAAAAATTAGATCACCAATCATCAGTTACGAAATATAAATTTCTTAATGAAATTTTTCCAAATAAAGTTGCACTACTACATGGAAAAATTGAAAATGAAGAGAAGGAAGAAATATTAAATAAATTTCTTAATAAAAAATATTCAATTTTAGTTTCAACAACAATTATAGAAGTTGGTATTGACTTTCCTAATGCTAATGTAATCATAATAGAAAATGCTAACAAATTTGGATTATCTCAGCTACATCAGTTAAGAGGAAGAGTTGGACGTGGAACAAAACAGGCAAGCTGTATATTAATGTTTAAGTCAAATTTAAGTGTGAATGCTAAAAAAAGAATTAATATTTTAAAAAACTCAAATGATGGTTTTGAAATTTCAGAAGAAGATATGAAGTTAAGAGGTTTTGGTGATTTACTTGGTTTTAAGCAAAGTGGAATTAAAAATTTTAGGTTAGCAGACCCCATTCAAAATGAAGATTTATTTTTAATGGCAGAGAAACAAATTAAAAAGATAGAATTAGAAAATACTGATATTAAAAAATATAAAGCTTTACTCAAGTTATATGATCAAGCAGATATAATTAATGATATGGTTTAGCTTTTAGGCTTAGAAGTTCCAGCCGAGACTATAAATTTTGATGCTTCTTCAAATGTCATATCTAAATAGATCAAATCATCTTTTGGTATCATTAATAAAAAACCACTTGTTGGGTTAGGAGTTGTTGGAACAAAAACATTAACTAAGTTAATATTTGTTTTTGCTTTAATTTCACCTGTATTTTCTTTCGTAGCAAAACCTACGGCCCAAGATCCTTTTCTTGGATACTCAACTAGTACAACACTTTTTTTATTGCCTTCTTGCTCCCGAAAAGAATCTGTCATTTGTCCAATGGCAGAATAGATTGTTCTTAATATTGGCATTCTTTTAAACAAATCATCAATTAATTGTAAAAATTTTTTACCGATAAAAGTTAAAGAAAGACCACCGACAACTGTAATAAAAATAATTGTTAAAATTATTTCAATGCCTGGTATCGCATAAGGAAGATAAGTATTAGGATTTAGACCTGATGGTACTAATTTAGTAGAAAAATTAATTAAAAATTTGCTTAAATAAAGGGTAAAACCAATTGGAATTAAAACAATTACACCTGTAAAAAAATAATTTCTTAATCTTAAAGCAAATGATTTTTTCTTCTTATTAGACATAAAAATTTAATGATAGCTAGAATAAATTACAAAAGATACAGCTATAACAAAAAGCACAACCAAGATTTTATTGTTTAAATTCATAAAAGTATATATTTATATGATTATCAAAATTTTAATAAAATGAATAGAAGAAAATTTTTAAATTATATTGGATGTGGATGTTCGGGCTTAATGCTCGGTGCTTGTTCTACGGCCCCAATAACAGACAGAAGACAATTGAAAATTATACCTGAATCAAAATTAAATGCTCAGGCAGCTCAAATTTTTGAAAAAGTTAAAGAAAAAGAAAAAATGAGTGATGACACTAAAACACTCAATGAAATTAAAGATATTGGAAAAAGAATGGAAGACGCTATATCTGAGTATTTTTATAGAGCAGGTCAAAATGATCCAACTGTTAATTTTGATTGGGAGTATATTTTAATAGATAATAAAAAAGTAAAAAATGCTTGGTGCATGCCAGGTGGTAAAATCGCTGTGTACACAGGAATACTTGATGTTACAAAAAATACAAACGGTCTTGCCTCAGTTATGGGTCATGAGATTGCACATGCTGTTGCTAAACATTCGGTTGAAAGAGCCAGTAGAAGTGCACTTTTACAAACTGGAACTTCTTTAATCGATATTTTTTCAGGTGGAAAGTTAGGGCAAATCAATCAAGCTACTGGCATGAACACCGTAGGCTTATTATCACAAATAGGAATAATGAATCCTTTCTCAAGGACTCAAGAAAGTGAAGCTGATTACCTGGGAATGATTTTTGCATCTTTATCTGGCTTTGATATAAGGGAAACTAAAAAGTTATGGGAAAGGATGAAGGCAGAAAATAAAGGCAAAGAACCACCTCAATTTATGAGCACCCACCCTTCATCCTCAAAAAGAATAAAAGATTTATCAGAATGGGAAAATAGTGTCATTTTAGACTATCCACCGATTACAATTAGCTAATATTTAAAAGATTTTTTTAGTGGTGAGCCCTGATGGACTCGAACCATCGACCCATTCCTTAAAAGGGAATTGCTCTACCAACTGAGCTAAGGGCCCACATATAAATTATTAAAGTTGAGATAAATGTTTTTTTTTATTTAATTTTAAAAAAAAACTTTTGGTGAAGTCTTCTTTAAAATTTTTAAATTTCTTTACACTTAAAAATTTAAACAATAAAAAAATATCAAACTTGAATAATTTTTATTACCAAAAAACAATTATTTATTCCATAACATCGCAAATTGCAAATATTTAAATTACAACTTATCAATGTATTCATCATGAAATTTATCAAATGTACCTTTTTTAATATTTTCTCTAATAGAAGACATTAATTCTTGATAAAAGTTGATGTTATGTAAGGTTAAAAGTGTAGAACCTAAGATTTCATTCGTATTGAAGAGATGATTTATATAGTTTTTTGAATACTTGTTAAGATTTAAATTTGAACAATCAGGATCAAGTGGTTCATTGTCATTTTTATATTTATTATTTTTGATATTCACACGACCATTCCAAGTAAAAGCTAAACCGGTTCTTCCAGATCTCGTAGGCATTACACAATCAAACATATCAACACCTCTCTTAACAGCTCCAAGAATATCAGCAGGTGTCCCTACTCCCATTAAATACCTAGGTTTGTCATCTGGCATAATATTTTTTAAATCATCTAAAACACTAAACATTT
>JADHRH010000057.1 GCA_016777545.1 Candidatus Pelagibacter sp. | reverse complement strand
GAGTCTTTAAATGAATCTGAAGATGAACATTCTGTAATAATATTTTTAAAAGATTTAACTGAAATATATAAGACACAACAATTTAAATCAGATTTTGTTGCTAATGTTTCTCATGAGTTAAGAACACCCTTACAGTCAATTAAGTTAGGATTAGAGACAATAAATGATGGTCATGCTTCAAATGATTTTGAAATGCAAAAGAAATTTTTACCCATTATGATGCAACAAACGGAGCGTATGGAAAATTTGATTAATGATTTACTTTCATTGTCAAAAATCGAATTACAAGAACATATTAGACCCACCACTGAGTTAGATTTAAAAGAAATAATAACTCACGTGATTAAATTGAATTCAGAGCTTGTTAAGAAAAAAAAGATAAAAATAGAAAACAATATTACAGATGATGCTTATAAAATTTCTGGAGATAGAAATAGATTAATAGAAATTTTTACTAATTTAATTGATAATGCTTGCAAGTATAGCGATAGTGATACTGTCATTAAAATTTCCTTGGTTAAGAAAATGGACACTATTTTGTTTTCTATTAAAGACCAAGGGGTTGGAATTCCTAAAAAATATTTATCCCGAATCACTGAGCGTTTTTTCAGAGTAGATCCTGCAAGAAGCAAAGATGCAGGGGGTACTGGTTTAGGTTTGGCTATTGTTAAACATATAGTAAATCAACACCGTGCAACTATGGATATTATCAGTACTGAAGGAAAAGGTACTGAATTTACCATTGAATTTCCAAAAGTATAAAATTTTAGAAGATAATAAAATATTCTTTGTCATAAAAGTTTCATAAACTTGTAATAAAATTGAAACAAAGAAATTTTATAAGAATTAAATATAAATAAACAAAGGAAAAATAAAAATGAAAAATGTTAAAATTATTTTATCAATCTTGACGGTGATGCTATTTGCGTCAAATGTTCAAGCAAGAGATCAAATCCGGATAGTGGGGTCATCAACTGTTTACCCATATGCAACTGTTGTTGCTGAAAATTTTGGTAAAACAGGAAAATTTAAAACGCCCGTAATTGAAAGCACTGGAACGGGTGGTGGTATGAAATTATTTTGTGCTGGTGTTGGCACTGATCACCCAGATATTACTAATGCATCAAGAGCTATAAAATCTAAAGAAAAAGCATTATGTGAAAAAAATGGTGTAACTGAAATTATAGAAATTATTGTAGGAAATGACGGTATTTCTTTAGCTCACGCAGTAGATTCTCCAGATTCAAATTTTACTAAAGAACAACTTTGGAGAGCACTAGCAAATGAAGTAGATGTAGATGGTAAATTGGTTGCTAATCCATATAAACAATGGAGCGACATTGATCCATCACTTCCTTCTAAAAAGATAGAAATTCTTATTGCCCCACCAACATCAGGTACAAGAGATGCATGGAATTCTTTAGTAATGAGCAAAGGTTGTTCTAAAGAGGCAAAAGCACTTTTTGGTGACAAAGCTAGTAGCGAATGTACTAAAATCCGTGAAGACGGTTATGCAGTAGAAGCAGGTGAAAACGATACTCTAATTGTTCAAAAACTAGCATCAAATCCTGACGCATACGGCTTTTTTGGTTATAGCTATTTAGTTGGCAATAAAGACAAGGTGAAAGCTGCAGCTATAGAAGGAGTTAAACCTAGTCTTGAAGGTATTCAAGATTACTCATATCCAATAGCTAGACCTTTATTCTTTTATGTAAAAAAAGCACATATTGGAGTAGTTCCTGGAATTGACGCATTTATTAAAGATTTTACGTCAAAAAAAGCAATGGGACCAAGAGGTTACTTAGCTGAGATCGGTTTAGTACCTTTAGCTAAAGCAAAATATGATGTTGTAAGAACTGCAGCGGTCGAATTAAACACTATTAGCATCAAGTAATTTAAATTCCTCAAACACAATCAAGGCCAGAATAAACTTCTGGCCTTTTTTATTAGTACAATTTGTAGTTTAAAATTGTAACAAATCTGTAACATTAAAACTGTAATACATAAGCTCATGAATATTATAATTTTATTATTAGTTACAATATTTAGCTATCTATCATTTTTATATGGTCGCTCTAGAATAAGAAAAATTACATCAACACAATCTATAAAGATTAACGCTCTACCAAATTATTATGGTTATTATCTAGCTTTATGGTGTGCGTTACCAGCATTAATTATATTATTATTTTGGTCTATATTTGAACCAGCAATTATTAAATATTTGATCTCACAAACTTTAATTCAAAACGATTTAAATTATTCGAGTGAGCAACTTAATTTACTTTATCAAAAAATTAGATCACTTTATGAGGGTAATTTTTCAGGAACCTTAACTGAAGAAATTAAAATAGGTGTTAAGAATTATGAAAATTTACAAACAATTGCTCAAAATTCTAAAATTGTTTTATTATTATCAACTTTTATTGCTGCTATCTCATATGGGATTTTTAGAATTTCAAAAAATAATAAAGCAAGACATGATGTTGAAAAAATTTTAACAGGATTACTTTTTGTATGTTCTCTAGTTGCTATATTAACAACAATGGGAATTATTTTCTCTCTTTTATTTGAAAGTTTAAAATTTTTTTCAGCAATTAATATTTTTGATTTTTTGTTTGGAATGAATTGGAGTCCTCAAAGAGCTTTCGTTAGTGATGCCTCAGCAATTACAGCTTTAGAATATGAAAATTTAAAAGGTGCTTTTGGTTCTGTTCCTTTATTTGCTGGTACAGCATTTATAGCTCTGATTGCAATGCTTGTAGCTGTTCCTATTGGATTATTTTCTGGAATTTATATGGCAGAGTACGCAAGTTCTAAAGTTAGAAAATATTCTAAACCAATTATTGAAATCCTGGCTGGAATTCCAACAGTTGTATATGGTTTTTTTGCAGCGCTTACTGTCGGCCCCTTTTTTAGAGAATTAGGTGAAAAGTTAAATTTAGAGGTATCTTCTGAAAGTGCTCTTGCTGCAGGATTGGTAATGGGGGTTATGATTATTCCTTATGTGTCTTCATTATCTGATGACGTGATTAATGCAGTCCCTCAATCTTTAAGAGATGGATCTTATGCAATTGGAGCAACCAAATCAGAAACTATTAAAAATGTTGTAATTCCTGCTGCATTACCAGGGATTGTGGGCTCGGTGTTATTAGCTGTATCAAGAGCCATTGGTGAAACAATGATTGTGGTAATGGCTGCTGGTTTAGCCGCAAATCTAACCATTAATCCACTTGAGTCTACCACTACCATCACCACTCAAATTGTAATGTTATTAATTGGCGATCAGGAGTTCGATAGTCCAAAAACACAATCTGCTTTTGCATTGGGCTTAACACTTTTCTTTGCAACATTAATTTTAAACTACATAGCCTTAAGATTTGTTAAAAAATATAGAGAAAAATATGAATAAAGAGCAACGATTAAAAAAACGACATAATGCTGAAAAAAGATTTAAGCTCTATGGATTAACTTCTATTTTACTAGCAATTTTTTTTGTAATCTTTTTATTAAATGCTATCTTTTCAAAAGGCAGTGGCGCATTTTTAAAAACAACTATCGATGTTGAGGTAAATTTTGATGCTGATACTTTAGAATTAAGTGAATCGCCTCCACTCGAAGATTTAGAAAATACAGATTACTATGAACTAGCAATTGATAGTATTCTTAAAGTAAAAAAAGTTAATGGTTTAACTGAAGAAAAGTTATTAATTAATTTATTTAGTCCTGATTATGAATATGAAATAAGAAACTTTTTACTTGATAATCCAAAAGCTTTAAATCAAACCACTGTATTAAAACTAACTGCATCAGATGATTTTGATCAATTGCATAAAGGTAATTACCCTAGAGAACTTCCAGAAGAGCGAAGACGGATTAATAATTTTCAATTAAATCTTTATGACGAATTAGTTAATGAAGGAAAAGTTAATAAAATATTTAACTCATATTTGTTTACTAAAGGAGATTCAAGAAACCCTGAACTTGCAGGAATTGGTGGAGCCTTAGTGGGTTCATTTTTTACCATTGTAATTACTTTATTATTATCTTTTCCAATCGCTATTGCAGCTTCAGTTTATTTAGAGGAATTTGCTCCTAAAAATAAAATTACTGATTTTATAGAAATTAATATAAATAATTTAGCAGCAGTACCTTCCATTGTATTTGGATTGTTAGGTTTGGGTATTTTGCTTGGGACCTTTCATCTACCAAGATCAACTCCATTAGTTGCAGGAATTACTTTAGCCTTAATGACTTTACCAAGAATTATTATTCCATGTAGAGCTTCCTTAAAAGCAGTACCTCCTTCAATTAGAGAAGGAGCACTTGCAATTGGCGCATCTAAAGTTCAATCAGTTACGCATCATGTTTTGCCTTTAGCAATTCCAGGCACTTTGTCAGGAACTATTATTGGTTTGGCCCAAGCGCTTGGGGAAACAGCGCCCTTAATATTGATTGGTATGGTTGCTTTTGTGGTCGATATTCCATCTATTCCAACGGATCCATCAGCTTCGTTGCCAGTACAGGTGTATTTATGGTCTGAACAAGCAGAAAGAGGGTTTGTAGAAAAAACATCAGCAACTATTATGGTTCTTTTAAGTTTTTTAATTACATTAAATTTTATAGCAGTTTACTTACGACAAAAATTTGAAAGGAAGTGGTAATGAAAAATAATAAAATAAAAATTAAAAGCAGTAATTTAAATGTGCATTATGGAGAAAAACAAGCGCTCTTTGATGTAGATTTGGATATCTATGACAAAGAAGTTACAGCTTTAATCGGTCCTTCTGGATGTGGAAAATCAACCTTCATAAGATGCATAAACAGAATGAATGATGTTATTGATATTTGTAAAGTTGAAGGATCAATTACAATAGATGATGAAGAGATCATTGACAAAAATCTGGATGTTGTAGGACTTCGAGAGAAAATTGGTATGGTTTTTCAAAAACCCAATCCTTTTCCAAAAAGTATTTATGATAATATTTCTTATGGACCAACCATTCATGGTTTAGCAGAAAATAAAACAGATATGGATGAAATTGTTGAGAATAGTTTAAAAAAAGCAGCTTTATGGAACGAAGTTAAAGACAGGTTAAATGAAGCAGGCACAGGTTTATCTGGAGGTCAGCAGCAAAGATTATGTATTGCAAGAGCCATATCAGTAAATCCTCAAGTTATTTTAATGGATGAACCGTGTTCGGCACTAGACCCTATTGCCACTGCTAAAATTGAAGAATTAATTGATGAACTTAAAAAAAGTTATACAATAGTCATTGTTACTCATTCAATGTCCCAAGCTGTAAGAGTTTCTCAAAGAACTGGCTTTTTCCATTTAGGAAAAATAATTGAAGTGGATACAACAGAGAAAATATTTAAAAACCCTGGAAATAAAATGACCCAGGATTATATTACAGGGAGGTTTGGTTAATTATGTCAGAAATTACACATATTGTTAAATCCTACGAGGATGAATTACAAAGTTTAAATGATAACTTAATTAAAATGGGTAGCTTAGTTGAAGCTCAGTTGACAGACTCAATGGAGGCCATCATCAAAGTTGATAAAGAAGCTGCTGAAAACATTATTAAAAATGATGAAAAAATTAATGAGTTAAGAGCAACTATTGAAGAGCAGATTGTAACAGTACTCGTTAAAAGAGCCCCGATGGCAATTGATTTAAGATTAACTATTTCAACTTTAAAAATTTCAAGTGATCTTGAACGTATTGGTGATTTAGCAAAAAGTGTTGCTAAAAAGATCAAACCTTTACCACGCGATCTTCCAGAAAAGTTAATTGCCAGTTTAAAAAGATTAGGGGAGTTAGTTCAAAGACAATTGAAAGATGTTTTGGATGCTTATCTTAACCAGTCAAAAGAAGCTGCTGTTAAAATTTGGAAATCAGATGAGAGAGTAGATGATTTAACACATATCGCAATGAATGAAGTTGCAAATTTCTTAAGCAAAGATAAAAAAAATTTAGATCTAGCAACACACTTATTGTTTGTGACTAAAAATATTGAAAGAGCAGGAGATCATATTACTAATATCGCTGAAGCTTTATTTTATCTAATCGAGGGAGAGCATATTGAAGGAGCAAGACCTAAAGGTAAAGATTTTGATCCAAACTAATGAGCGTTAG
>JADHRH010000056.1 GCA_016777545.1 Candidatus Pelagibacter sp. | reverse complement strand
ATTAATTATTATATTAATTTCATTGTTAGCGCTTTATTTGAAGCAAATAAGTATTTTAATGATCAAGAACCTTGGAAAAAAAAAGATGATAAAGATAGATTAAATACAATTGTCTACACATCTTTAGAAATGATTAGAAAAATTTCATTCTTGCTTTATCCAATAATCCCAAGTTCAATAGAAAAAGCCTTAAAGATTTTTAATTTAGATGTAGATGCAATTAATTTTGAGTCTATTGCAAAACATGACTATCTTGTATCTGGACAGCCTATTAAAAAAATAGATATTTTATTTAAAAAAATTGAAAAGAAAGATGATTGATTCTCATTGTCATTTAGATCATGAACCTTTACTTGAGAATTTAAGTGATGTTATAAAAAGATCTAAAGAAGTTGGTATCTCAAAATTATTAACCATATGCACTACACCTGAAAGTTTTGATAGGATAAAAAAAATTATTATAACCGATCCAATGATTTATGGAACTTTTGGTATTCACCCTCATGAGACTGAGAAAAGTCATTTAATTGATAAAAATTATATAACAAATCAAGTAAATAAAAATGAACGAATTATTGGTATTGGTGAAACAGGCTTAGATTTTTTTTATAATCATAGTAATAAAGAAAGGCAAATTGATAGCTTTAAAGCTCATATAGAGGCTTCTATAGAGCTTAATATGCCTATTATCATACATTCTAGAAATGCAGAGGATGAAACGTATGAAATTTTAAAATCATATAAATCAGAAAAACTTAAAATTTTGATGCACTGTTTTACTGGTTCGTTAAATTTTGCAAATAAATTAATAGAATTAAATGCCTTTTTTTCAGCAAGCGGAATAATTACTTTTAAAAATAGTTTAGAACTTCAGGAAACTTTTAAAAATATTCCCTTAGATAAACTGCTTGTTGAAACAGATAGTCCATTTTTAGCGCCCATACCAATGAGAGGAAAAAAAAATGAACCAAGTTTTATTAAATATACTTTAGAAAAATTATCTATTTTAAAAGAAAAAACTGATCAAGAAATGTCAGATTTAACTACTCAAAATTTTAATAAACTTTTTAATCTATAATGTCTCTTAAATTTGTTATTTTAGGTAGTGGTAGCTCAATGGGTGTACCTAGAGCAGATGGATATTCTGGAGATTGTGATTTAAATAATAAAAAGAATTTTAGAACAAGGTGTTCTGCTCTAATTAAATTTAATGATCAAAATATTTTAATAGATACATCGCCAGATTTGAGATCACAACTTCTAAAAAATGAAATTAAATCTATTAGTAAAGTTTTTTATACCCATCTTCATGCTGACCAGACACATGGTATTAATGACCTTCGACCATTTTTTTTGATAAACAAGAAACAAATTCCAGTCTATGCAGACCCTAATACTAAGAAATATTTGTTTTCAACTTTTAAATATTGTTTTAAATCATCTTTTGGTTATCCATCAACTTTAAATATTAATAGCCTTAAAAAAAAACATGAATTTATAATTAAAGATAAAAAAATTAAAATTGAATCAATACCTGTTCAACATGGTAAGATTAAAAGTATTTGCTATTTAATTAACAATAAATTAGCCTATGCAAGTGATATTAGTCTATTCTTTAAAAAAGATTACAAAAAATTAAAAAATTTAGAATATCTAATTATTGATTGTCTGTGGTACCGTAATCATTCAGCTCATTTTAATTTAAATCAGGTTTTAGAAATAGTTAAAATCCTTACTCCTAAAAAAACTATATTAACAAATATGCATAGCGATTTAGATTATGTAAAACTTAAGAAAAAATTACCCAAAAATATTATTCCTGGTTTTGATGGTTTGACTGTTAGTTTAAAGAATTAAATCTATTTGTTTTGTTATCTTATCTGACATTGGTGTAATAAAAGAATTGAACGTGTCTTGTATTTTTCCTTCTTTATTAATTAAAATCTTATGAAAGTTCCACTTAGGAACAGTTGAATTACCGTAATTTTTTTTTGCCCATTTATATAAGTCATGAGCATTATTACCTTTAACATCAGTTTTGTCTGTTATTGGAAAAGTAATATTAAAATTAGTTTCACAAAAATCTTTAATTTCTGAATTAGTGCCTGGTTCTTGACCACCAAATTGATTTGATGGAACGCCAATTACATAGAAGCCTCTGTCTTTATACTTTTCATAAAGTTCTTGCAGACCTGTATATTGCTTAGTAAATCCACACTTACTAGCAACATTTACCAAAAGTATAGTTTTTCCTTTGTATTGATTTAAATCAATAGTTTCATTATTTATATTTTTTATCGAATGATCAAAAAATAGCTTTTCGTATTTAGCATCAACTTTTTCAAAAAATGTAAACATAGATAGGATTAATAGAATTAATAAATTATTTTTATAAACCATGACTTATTTTTTAGAGGCATACAATAATATAAAATATCCAAATACAGTAGACAGTAAAGACCCAGCAAGAACACCAATTTTTACTCCATCAATATACTGAATATTTTCGGCAAAAGCTAAGTTTCCAACAAACAAACTCATAGTAAAACCAACCCCAGTTAAAATTGAAACTCCGTATAAGCTTAACCAGCTAGATTTATCTGGCATTTGAGCTACACCAAATTTAACAGCAATGAAAGAAACAACCATAACCCCAACTTGTTTACCAACAAATAACCCTAAAAGAATACCTAATGGAACAGGTTCTAATAATGAAGTTAATGATAGCCCCTCCAAAGATACGCCTGCATTAGCAAATGCAAATATAGGCATTATCATAAAAGCAACGTAAGGACTGATTGCATGTTCTAATTTAATTAATAAAGAGAAATCTTTTTCTTTAATTCTGTGAGGTATGGTTGAAGCTAAAAGAACACCTGCTATTGTTGCGTGAATTCCAGACTTATATGTGAAGAACCACATGAAGGCACCAATTATTAAATAGGGAATAAACTTTTTAACACCAAATTTATTTAAAGTAAGTAGTAAAATATATGAAATTAAGATTAAACTTAAATAACTTATGCTTAAGTCACCTGAGTAGAAAAAAGCTATAATTAATATTGCACCAAGATCATCGATTATAGCAAGAGCCGTTAAAAAAACTTTTAAAGAAATTGGAACTCTTGAACCAAGTAAGGATAAAATTCCCAATGAAAATGCTATGTCAGTAGCTGATGGAATTGCCCAACCATTCAATGTTTCAGAATTATCAAGGTTTATAAAAACATAGACTAGAGCAGGGACCACCATTCCCCCAACAGCGCCTATAATTGGCAGCAATGCTTTTTTTAAATTAGAAAGCTCACCTTGAATAAACTCTCGTTTTATTTCTAGTGTTACAAAGAAAAAGAAAATTGCCATTAACAAGTCATTAATCCAGTGATGTACCGAAAGTTTTAAACCGAAATCATTAATACCTATAAATAGGTATTGGTTTAATGTATCAAAATATAAATTACTTAAACTAGAATTGCTTATTACCAGAGCAATAATTGCTGCAATTAACAATACAAGACCACTTGCCGCTTCTAATTGAAAAAACCATTTAAAAGGTTTTGAAAGATTTTTGATCATAATTTTATATTAAATCTCTAATAAATAATGAGATATCTTTAATACTTTCATACAAATTATAAAGTATAAATTCGACATTTGGGACAATTTTCCCAATAGGATATTTAAACGTGTCCACAATAATTATAAAAGCTACGAATGAAATAATTGATACAACAAAAATATTTAATATTTTAAAATTTTTTTGTTTTTTTGGCTGTGTATTTACTTGTGTGCTTTCACCTTTATTTATCTCAATTTTTTCTTTAGTTTTTTCTTCTAAGTTAACTTCTACTTCGTCATTAGATGTGTCTGATACACTTTCTACATCATTGATCGGTGAATTATTTTGTTCAAAAATATTAACATTATCATTACTAATATCTTCATCAGTTGAACTTACTGTGTTTTCAGGAACTACTTTTTTAAAAAACCATTTATGGTCACAGCTAGCACACTGCAATAAACGACCCATGTCGGGAATTAAACTCGAGTCTACATTGAATTTTTTATTACAATTATTGCAGGTGATGATCATAAATGATGTATATCTGATTCTTGTAAAAAAGCCTTATTTTTGATGTTCTTTATTCTTTGAAATTATCAATATCTAATGTATTAGTACCTCAATCGGGGCGTAGCGCAGCCTGGTAGCGCATCTGGTTTGGGACCAGAGGGTCGCAGGTTCAAATCCTGCCGCCCCGACCATTTTATGAAAAAAGCAAAGATTTATATACCCACTAAAAATTCAATGCAGTCTGGTTTAGGTAAATCAGACAAATGGTTAATTGAATTTGAAACTGAAGATACAGGAATTAATCCTTTAATGGGTTGGGAAACTAACTCTAATACTCTTTCAGAATTAAATTTAGAATTTTCTTCTAAAGAATTAGCAATAGAATATGCAAAAAAAAATAAAATTGACTTTGAAATCATTGAACCTCAAAAAAGAAAAACTGTTAAAAAATCTTACGCAGATAATTTTTTAAAATAATAATGTTTAAATTTTTCACTCAAAAAGAATGGCGATTATGGTCATGGGTTGGTTCATTTATTATTCTTTCATCACTTTGGGTTCAGGTACAAATTGATGTTAAAATAAATGAATGGTTTGGTCAGTTCTATGATATGATACAAAAAGCCTTAGCAGCTCCAAACTCAATCACAATTGGTGAGTACTGGGCAAGTTTGTTATCATTTATTACATTAGCAGGTATTTATGTGGCTTTGGCTACGGTTGTTGCTTTCTTTACCTCACATTATTTATTCAGATGGAGAACTGCAATGATTGATTGGTATCACAGTGTCTATGATAAGGCCCGAACTATTGAAGGGGCTTCACAAAGGGTTCAGGAAGACACAATAAAGTTTTCAAGAATTATGGAAGGACTTGGTACTAGCTTTATAGAAGCAATAATGATGCTTGTTGAATTCACTCCTATTTTATTTGGTTTAAGTATTGGAATACCTATTTTATTTTTTGGGGATTGGAATTATGGTTTGGTTACAGGTGCATTTATATGGACTGTAGGTGGAACTCTTTTCTTAATTGTATTAGGTTCAATTTTAAGATTAGTTGGTGTTGAGTATGATCTTCAAAAGAATGAGGCTTCTTATAGAAAATTACTTGTTATAGCTGAAGATGATATAACAGTAAGACCCAAGAACCTAGATGAATTATTTAATGATGTAAGAAAAATTCATTTTAAGTCTTACTTAAGATATTTTTATTTTAATCTAGGTCGTATAACTTATCTTCAAGCTAATGTTCTTTCAGCTTATGTTTTTTTAGCTCCAGCAATAGTAGCAGGCGTTGTGACATTAGGGGTAATGCAGCAAATTATAAGAGCTTTTGGAAGAGTAGAGGGGTCTATGCAATATATTTTTAGATCATGGCCTACAATTATAGAGTTAGCCAGTGTTTATAAAAGATTAAAAGAATTTGAATCTAAAATTAATACCACTGAATCAATTGCTCAAAAAGATTAATTGCTATTGATAAAAAATATGTTGATCAAATTTTAGAAGTTTCTGAAAAAGCAGCATTAGCCTCTTCCTATTTGACTGGAAAAAAAGACAAGATTGCAGCAGATCAAGCAGCTGTTGACGCAATGCGATCAGAATTAAACAAAATAGATATGAATGGTGAAGTTGTTATTGGTGAAGGTTCACTTGATGAGGCACCAATGCTTTACACAGGTGAAAAACTTGGAAATAAAAATGGACCCTATTTTGATATTGCTGTGGACCCTTTAGAGGGTACAAATTTTGCAGCAAATAATTTGCCTGGTGCAACTTCTGTAATTGCTATTGCTGAAAAGGGAAATCTTTTTAATGCACCAGAAACTTATATGGATAAAATTGCAACTGGACCAATTGAAAAAGGATTAGTTGATCTAGATTTTCCATTAAAGAAAAATGTAACAAATCTTGCAAACTTTCTAAACAAAGATATTTCATCACTGACAGCTTGTGTAATGGATAGACCAAGACACAAAAAAATAATTGATGAATTAAAGCAACTAAATATAAATATTAAATTAATTACTGATGGTGATGTTCTTGGTGCATTGTATGTGACAAATCCAAAATATAATGTTGATATATTTTT
>JADHRH010000055.1 GCA_016777545.1 Candidatus Pelagibacter sp. | reverse complement strand
TTATCTAGGAATTTTAATGCACCACTTCCCATTAGGTCATTTTCTTCCCACAGGCTCCAAAATTTAATAGTTGGATCTTTTAATCCAGCTATATCAAGTACGTGAGCACTACCTTCAGGTGACACAGATCTTAACTCAATGAAATGCTTTATAAGTAGCTCATGAACTTCTGGATTATCAAAATTTCCTTCGATTGATTTTAGCATATGAGAAATATCTACTTAAGAAGAGTTGTTAGGTGCCCCATTTTTCTTTTTGGTTTAATTTCTTTTTTAAGATAATCAAAGAAAAATTCATTTTCATTGTGTTCTTTATTTCTGTAATTAGTAATTTGATCTCCAATTATATTTGTCATCATTGCATTGGATATTTTTTTAAGAGGTATTTGCTCTAGTTTACAAACTGCTCTTACATGATTTTCAAATTGACTTACATTATACGCATTAATTGTTAGATGCCCTGAGTTATGAACTCTTGGTGCAATTTCATTTACATAAAGGTTATCATTTCTGTCAATGAAAAACTCAACACACAAAGTTCCAACATATTTTAATTCTTCTGCAATTGTTGTAGCCCATAGTTTTGATTGATCTAATATTTTATCACTAATCTCTGCTGGAATTTTAGAATTTCTTAAGATTTGATCTTCATGTTCATTTTCAATAGGTTCATAAATTTCGTATTTTTGAGTATCAAACCTTGTAATGATTATTGAAATTTCTTTTTTTAATTTTACTAATTTTTCTAAAATATAACCTTTTGAATAATCAACATCAATTGAGTCTAAATTTTCTAAACTGTTAATAGGGTGTTGACCTTTGCCATCATATCCTAATGTAGTAGTTTTAAGTATACCAGGCAATAAATCTTCAACAGAATCCATTTCAGATTTTTTTTCAATAGATACATATCTTGTAGTTCTTATATTTAGATTATTGATAAAATCTTTTTCTGCTAATCTATGCTGAATTATTCTATTTACAGAAGGTTTTGGTAAAACAGGTTTTATTTTATTAATTTCATTTAATGTTTCATAGGGAATATTTTCAAATTCGTAAGTTATTACATCAACTTTATTTAAAAACTCCTTAATCTTATTTTGATCATTATATTCACCGTGTATAAAATCATTAGAAAAATTTTGAGCAGGAGCATCAATATCATTGCAAAAAATAACTGTTTTAATTTCAAGTTTATTTGCAGCAATAGCAAGCATACTACCTAACTGGCCTCCACCTATAATTCCAAGAATTGGTTTAGACATATTTTAAAACTATTTGGGTTTTTTTTTAACGGATTTGCTCTGACTCAAACGAAAATGATTTAATTTTTTTTTGACAGTTAAATCACTAAGACCAATAATAGATGCAGCTAATAAGGCAGCATTAATTGCACCATCTTCTCCAATTGCTAATGTTCCAACAGGTATTCCTTTTGGCATTTGTGCAATGGATAGAAGACTATCAAGACCTTTCAGCTTTTTACTTTCAATTGGAACACCTAGTACCGGTAGAGAAGTAAGGGCTGAAATCATTCCTGGTAAATGTGCAGATCCACCAGCTCCAGCAATAATCACTGCAATACCATTTTTTTCAGCATTAATAGCAAATTCATACATTCTTTTAGGGGTTCTATGAGCTGATATTATTTTTGTTTCAAATTTTATGTTTAATTTTTTAAGAATATTTTGACAAAATATCATGGTTTTGTAGTCAGATTGACTACCCATAACAATTGATACTTTGTTTAATTTATTTTTAGCCATTTGTTGTAATTTTATTCTAACGTAAATTGTTATTTCAAATTAAGCCTAAAATTTCAATAAAATTAATAGAATTTATCTATCTTATTGGTATTCTTTAAAACAAAGAAGATCACAATGAATTTTAAAATTGATAATTTACAATATTGTAACTGGTCTAGAGAAATTTTTCAGATCAATAAACAAGCAGGACTGGATGCAATCCATGTAACTATTGTTTACCACGAAGATTTTGATGAGCTAAAAACGGTATTGAAAAATTGGGAAAATCACTTTTCAGAAAATTCCGACTTAATTTTTCACGGTAAAAGTTTTAAAGATATTGAAAAAGCTAAATCTGAAAATAAAACTGCAGTTTTTTTTGGTTTTCAAAATTGCTCACCTATAGAAGATGATATTGGATTGGTTGAAAAAGTTTACGATTTAGGATGTAGGTTTATGCAACTAACTTATAACAATCAGTCATTACTAGCGACGGGATGTTATGAAGCAATAGATAGTGGGGTTACTAATTTTGGTAAAGAGGTAATTAAAGAGATGAATAGATTAGGTCTTGTAATAGACATGTCTCATTCAGCAGAAAAAAGTACAATTGATGCAATTGAGATAAGTGAAAAACCAATTGCAATAACTCATGCAAATCCATCATTTTGGCATCCAGCTAAGAGAAACAAATCAAACGAACTATTAAAAATTTTATCCAAACACAAAGGAATGTTGGGTCTCTCTTTATATCCTCATCATTTAAAAGATGGAACAGATTGTTCTTTGGAAAGTTTTTGCGAAATGACAGCTAAGACTGCTGAGATTATGGGGGTTGAAAAAATTGGAATAGGTTCAGATCTTTGTTTAAACCAACCAGATACCATTGTTGAGTGGATGAGAAATGGTACTTGGACTAAAAGCAAAAATTATGGAGAAGGATCTAAAAACAAACCTGGTTTTCCAAAACAACCTAATTGGTTTCAAGATGCAAGAGGGTTTGAAAACTTAGAGATAGGACTTAAAAAAGTTGGTTTTTCAGAAAGTGAAGTAAATGGAATTCTTGGAAACAACTGGTATAATTTTTACAAAGAAATGAACCAATGAATATTTCTTTAAGAGACCCCAATGTAGTAATGAAGCTATCAAGACTTGGGTCTTTTCATCAATCTAAACTTTCATTTTTAAGAAGTTTTTTAAAAGAATTTAAGGATTGGGATTACAAAAGAGATTTATTTGAATTAAACGAACATGGTTATGGTACTGCAGTTTATTCATTTAAGAAAAAAAATAGAGTGTATTCATTAATTTGTTTTGCAAATGAATTAGATGATAATGAAAGATCAGATAGAGTTATAGCTACCAAATGGGATGCAGCCTTCACACTTTTTGATGGTGTTCCAAAAAAACAAGATATTGAAAGATTAAAAAACGAAGTACCAAAACAAGAATTTGGCAGACTTTCTTATAAAGAATTAACTCTTTCAAGAGCTAATAAATCAGTAAGAGTTTTCAATCATGTGGTTGAATGTTTAAGCGAAGGTAAGCAGCCTGATAATGATTTGTTAACTAGTGTTGGTTATTTATATAGAACCACAGCAGTTTATGGGTCAGGTAAATTTGGCTTAGCAGACAGATTTAGAATTAAAGACCGAGAAGAAATATATGGTCCATTTAGATTGGAAATGATGTTGGTTTATCTGGTAAGACAATTTACTTTTGATCAAGTTAATCACGTTGCAAAAAGTAAGAATCCAAAAAAAGCTGTAAATCTTGATATAAATATTTGTAAAGGTTTAGGAATAGGAAATTCTACAGGTCTTGGAATGGCTCCATTTATTGTTAATCATCCAACTCTTTTAAATAACTGGATTTCAGCAAGAGAAATTTCTTTAAAAAAAATAAGAGAGATAAAAACAATATCAGAGAAAGATAAAAACTTATTTTTAGAATGTTTAAAAAAATCAATAAAGAATATCACTTCTTGGAATACTGAAAGTGAATATCAAATAAATAAGATTAAATCTTTATTGAAAGATCTTAATGAATTTATTGTCTATCTAGATAATGAATTTAATTTTGAGCAAGATTATGCCTTTAACGAATTATATCTGTATTTAGAAAAAAAATATTGTGAAGAATGCATTGAATATGTCGTCTCAATGATGATGGAACCTTATGATAATATAACGTCCCCGTTAATTAAAGAAATGAGCTCTGAAGAAGAAAAATATTTCAATATTCCAACTGAGCGAACGGTAGAAGACTTAAAGCTAATTTTAGAAAAAAAATATCCAGATATCTTAACAATAGATTTTACCAAAGATGAAAATAATTTAAATTTTTGGTTTATCTCAAAAAATAAAGAGGAACCAAGACTAGCAAATAGATTTGATGAAGTGGGTGCTGAGTTAGAGCAACCCTTAGCAATTGCAAGAGATATTAAAAAACTTTATGAATCGTTATTGGTTACTAAAAATAGTTGGACTATTGCTAAATTTTTATCAACCAATAATGAGTTAAGACACGTTGTAAGAAGAGCATTTATAGTAGAGAAATTTCCTTATTCTGAAATACAAGACAATACTATTGGCCAAGAAATAATGCCTATTGATATGTTGAGACTAAAATTATCTTTTTTTGGAGCATTAAAATTTGATCCACGTTCTGATAAGTGGCTAAGAATATGCATGTTTCAAGGAGCACCCCTACCAGAACAATTAAAAAACTATGATGAACATTGGGTTTATAATTAATCAACATGAGATCATTAAGCGAAATAGATACAGTTTCTAAAAGATCAAGTAGAGCTGCAGGATATTCATGGGGGATTGCAGAAGAGATTGGAAAAAATATAAGACTACTCGAAATTTTTAGTTTGCCTGGAATTAAAAACTTAAATAGTTTTTTTAAGAAAAAAAAAGAAATAAGGTTAGAGAATATCAGCATTATAAAGCAAAACAATGAGGCTGGTAAAAATGAATATTGCCCAATAATCGCAGGGGTAAATTTTTTAGATCAGATTAAAACTCTAGAAACTTTAAATGAGATAACGTTTAAAAAAGTCTCATATCCATTACTTTTCCTACCATTTGTAAGTAGAGCAGCTGAGGTAATCGGTAAAAGAATATTCTTAAAAATGGATGACAGGGAGTTTTTATTAAACTTTAATAACAATATTTATTCTAATTACACTAAAAACGAAATAATCGAATCTGCTGAAAATATTTATTTAAAAATTTTAGAAAACAGAGACTCGTTTGAAGAAAAAGAATGGAATGAGCTTTATAAGCTTTCAGAAGAAACGTTTGTTGAAGAAAATGAAAGCTTAAAACAAGGTGGAGCAGGAGCTGGCCTTACTGATAATGACTAAAGACTTTAATGATCAAGATAATAATGATGAAGAAGTTCTTCAATTAGATAATTTTTGTGAAGAGTGTAAAAAAGAAGACCCAAGTGTTTCTCAAAATTTAATTTTAACAGGATTTAAAACCTGCAATTCTTGTAAGCTTTCAAAAACTATATTTCCAATTTAACTGATATTGCTTATAGGCAAAGCATTCATTTTGCTCATTACAAAAGATATTGAAAGAAAAGCAATTATTAAAAAAGCTAAAAAGACTATTCCAAATGATTTAAAGTTAGACTTTAGATTTAAAACTTGTTTTGTCGAAATGATTAATCCTGCAAATATCCAAAACTGAGTTAGAAATATTATTGGGATCATTAAATCTGGTGTTACAGCAAAAAATCTTAAAAGCCCTGGTGCATGAGCAAACCCTACAGCTGTTAAAACTTTTTTAAATGAAACTTTAGTATCTTTATCTGGAAATAATTTTACACCGATCACATAAATAAATAGTCCCCATACAAACCAAGTAAGAATGGCAGTTAAACCAGACATTGCAACAGCAGTTTTAATAACAGTGTTTGCCGCAACAGCTCCTGCTAACCCGTCTAGTATCATGATAAGGCCTGCAAAATATATTGCAGCTTCACCAAAGTTCTTATTATCTTTGTAAAGAGATTTATCTAATTTAATAGACCGAACAACTATATTTAAAAATTGACCAAACATTATTTATTTTTTTTACTATTTTTCTGAGCTTTGTAAGAAACAAATAGTGGAAAGAGTATTAAAGCAATTACTATTATTATGCAAATTACGATTAGGAATGATTTTGTCATTATTAGTGGGGGAGAATTAACCTCCCCCAAATAATTAATTTAACCTTTAACGACTTCTCTTGTGTTTGCGTTAAACGATTCTGTAAATGGAATATCCACTACCACAGCATCAACAGGCGTTCCTGGTGTGTCAGAATATTTAGCAGGTAAGTGAACTTTGTACTTAGTTCCAACTTTACCTTTAGGGAAACCATTAGCATTTAATGTTCCATCAAATGGCACATATCCCATTGCTATATTTTGACCTTTTTCAGGGT
>JADHRH010000054.1 GCA_016777545.1 Candidatus Pelagibacter sp. | reverse complement strand
ATTAGAGAAAGAAAAAATAAAGACAAAGATAAATCTTACACATCACCATTGTTATCTGGTGGTTTATCTAAATGTATAGATAAAATGGAGGAAGAATTTGGTGAACTTAAAGAAGCTCTAAATGATAAGTCAAATGAAGTTCATGAAGCAGCAGATACTATCTATCATATATTAGTCACACTAGAAGCAGCCAATATTAAATTTGAGGATGTTTTACAAGAGCTAGAAAATAGGAAAAACCAATCAGGAATTGAGGAAAAAAATAATAGAAAATGATTTACGACAAGAATAATATTTTTGCGAAAATTTTACGAAAAGAAATTCCTTGTAAAAAAATTTTTGAAAATGAATATGTTTTATCCTTCTATGATATTAACGCTCAAAAAAAAATTCATGCTCTGGTAATACCAAAAGGTGAATATATTGACCTAGATGATTTTAATCAAAAAGCTTCAGATGAAGAAATTGTTGCTTTGAGTAAAGCAATTACAGAGGTATCAAAAATATTAGATATATCAACAGATACAGGCAAAGGTTATAGAGCACTTACTAACTTGGGGGAACATGGAGGACAAGAAGTTCCTCATTTACACTTTCATTTATTTGGTGGTGAAAAAATAGGAAAAATGGTTGAGTGACAGAAAAAATTTTTAGAAATTATTTAGAAATTAAATCCCTAGAAGATTTTAAAGAAGTAGAAGCACCCTCGCAGTATAGTTTTGTAGAATTACTTAATCCTAAAGATTTTCAATTAAATAAATTCTTCTATAAAAATGTAGGGAAAAACCATCGTTGGATTGATAGATTGATTTGGACAGATTTAAATTGGATTGAATATGTATCTAATAAAAAACTTTTTACTTATGTTTTAAAAGAAAAAAATGAGATTGCTGGTTATTATGAATTGTTATTTTATGAAAATAATAAAGAGGCAGAAATTGCTTATTTTGGAATTTTAGAAGAATATTTTGGAAAAAAATTAGGTGGATATTTACTTAGTGAGGCAATCAAAAATTCATTTAATCAGGGAGCAAAAAGAGTTTGGGTACACACTTGTTCACTTGACCATGAGAATGCCTTAAAAAATTATTTAGCAAGAGGAATGAAAGTTTTTAAAACAGAAACTCTAATTAGGTAGAATTTTAGTTATTTTTTGGTAACTTGAATTTGTTATAATCTAATTTTTGATTTATCTTAATTGAAGAAATAAATGTAATACTCAAATTTTGATATATATCTTCTGTTTGCCATCCAATTAAGTTTAAATTTTTTTTGTCAAAAAAAATATTTATTTCATTATTATTTTCAAAAATTTTAAAGTTAAGATATTTATTATCTATATTCCTTGGTTCTAACTCTTGTATTTTAGAAATTAGATACTTTTTATCTAGCAAATACTGCAACGGCGTTTTAGCAAGTGGGTAAATATAATAATTACCACTATTGTTAATCTTAATTACTAAAGATTTTCCATTAGAGACAAGGACTTTCTTATTTGATCCACTATACTCACACCAAATTTTTCCTGGATATTCCAAGACACACATTCCATTTTCACTTTTATCATCAACAGTTTGAATAAAATTAAAACTTAAATTATTAGTGCTTTTCATTTTTGCAATTATATCTTCCTTCATAGATGGTAATGCAGGATTATAAAAGTTTAGCAAAATAAATATTATTAATATCCTAGGCATTATAGGACATCTCTTTTACCAACATGGTTTGCTTTGCTAACAATTCCATCAGCCTCCATCATATCAATAATTCTAGCCGCCCTATTGTATCCTATTTGCAATTTTCTTTGTAAAAATGAAGTTGAGGCTTTACCTTCTGACCTAATTATATCTAAGGCTGCTTGATATAATTCATCTTTATCTCCATTATTAGATCCAGTATCACCACTATCTTTTTCATCCACAAAATTTAAGATTTCATCTATATAGTCTGGTTCTGCCTGGACTCTTAAATAGTTATTTACCTTTTCAATTTCATTGTCAGAAACAAAGGGTGCATGAATTCTCACTATTCGATTAGCAGATGACATATAAAGCATATCTCCTTTCCCAAGTAATTGTTCAGCTCCTTGTTCTCCTAAAATTGTTCTACTATCAATTTTTGAAGTTACTTGAAAAGAAATTCTTGTAGGAAAGTTTGCTTTAATAGTGCCTGTAATTACATCAACACTGGGTCTTTGAGTGGCCATTATAATGTGAATACCAGCAGCTCGGGCCATTTGTGAGAGCTTTTGAATATAATTTTCTATTTCTTTTCCTGCTACTAACATCAAATCAGACATTTCATCCACAACCACAACAATGTAAGGCATAGACAAAGTATGTTTTGCATTATATCCATCAATATTACGGACACCTTCTTTTGTCATAAGTCTATACCTATTCTCCATTTCTTTAACAACCCAACCTAAAACTGAAGCAGCTTTTTTTGCCTCTGTAATAACTGGACATAACAAATGAGGAATTCCCTCATACGTAGACAGCTCTAACATTTTAGGATCGATTAATATAAATTTACATTTATCAGGTGCGTGCCTGTAAAGAAGAGAAAGAATAATAGTGTTGATACATACAGATTTTCCAGAGCCAGTTGTGCCTGCTATTAATAAATGAGGCATAGATGCCAAGTCACCAACAATAGGTATTCCCGAAATATTTTTCCCAAGTGCTATTGGTAGTCTTACGTCTTTTTTATTAAAGTCAGCATGTGAGAGAATTTCACTAAGAAAAACATTTTCTCTAGTAGAGTTGGGCAATTCTATACCAATAGTACTTCTTCCAGGTATAGTTGCTATTCTTGCAGATTCGGAGCTAGTATTTCTAGCGATATCATCTGAGAGGTTAATAATTTTTGAAACCTTAACACCTGCTGCTGGTTCAAATTCATTAAGAGTTACAACAGGCCCATGACTAACTTTTTTAATATTACCGCTAACTCCAAAGTCTAAAAGGATTTTTTCCAAGAATTCACTATCAATGTAATCTTCATCTTGGAGCTTAGCTTTTTCTTTTTCAGTTGGGATTTTTAATAAATCTACAGAAGGTAATTTAAATCTTACCTTTTTGGTGACATCATTATTTTCACTTTTAATAAATGGAAGATCATCTTGAATTAAGCTTTTTATCTCATCTTGTGGTATATACTCACTAATAATTTCATTTTCATTGGTGTAATTCTTTTCTTTTTTAGAAAACAGAAATTTGAATAATTTTTTTATAGTATTATAAAAAAAATTAATTCTAAATTGAATACTTATTAAAAAAATAGTCAAAATTAAAAAAATTAATAAATAATAAAATATTTGTGAATTGATATTGATCATTGATGCCAGGAAAGTTGTTTCAAGGTACTTACCAATAAAACCCCCATTACCATTAATATAAAGATTAAATGCCCTAGGATAAAAAAAAGAAAAAAATAAAGATCCAATTAAAGAATAAATCAAAGTGTAGAAAATACTTTCTATTATTAATAAAATTTTTTTATTTAAAACAATATTAATTCCACAAATTATAAGACTAAAAGGAATTAATAAGGATATAACCCCAAAAGACTGAAAAAAAAGATCAGAAGTAAAACTTCCTTGAAAACCAAGTAGATTTTTGATTACCGTGTTATCTGGAAAAATAAAATTTGGATCATCAGGCGAAAAACTAACCAATGAAATTAACAAAAAAACACCTGCAACTATGATACCCAAACCCAAAATCTCAATTACTCTATTTATTCCAAAGTTAATTGTATTGTTTGCTAGTTTTTTAAATTCCATAAATTAATTAATCAGATTAATCACTTTGTATCATCTAATTTTTATTGTTAAAATTAAAAAATATTATGAATGTATGCATTATAGGAGAAGGATTAACCAGTCTAGCTTTAGCTAAAAATCTTATAAATAAAAAAATAAATGTTCATATTTATTATAAAACTAAAATTCAAAAAAAAATAACTAGTAGAACTATTGGTATATCAAAAAATAACTTAGAATTTTTTAAAAAAGAAATTTTTGAAATCACTAAAATAAATTATTGGAAAATAAAAAAAATAGAAATTTATTCACAAAAAATTAAAAATGAAAATATCTTTAATTTTAATAATGAAAAAGATGATTTATTTTATATGGTTAAAAATGAGAGACTTTATGAATTGTTAAAAAAAGAAGTTTTAAAAAGTAAGTTTATTAAAAGAATAGCAATCAATAAAAAATTAAATGAGAAAAATCTTAATAAAAAAAATTACGATTTGATAATAAATAGTGACCCAAATAATTTTATTGCAAAGAAATATTTTACAAAAAAGATAGAAAAAAATTATTTTAATGTAGCCTACACAGCAATTTTTAAACATAAAGAAATAGAAAATAATACTGCAGTTCAGGTATTTACGGAGTTTGGTCCTGTTGCATTCTTACCTATTTCAAAAAATGAAACCTCAGTGGTATGTTCGCTGGATACAAAAAGTAAAAAATTCTCAAACTCTGAAATAATAGAATTGATTAATAAAAATAACCCTAAATATGTAATAAAAAATATTTTTGATATTAATAGTTTTAACTTAAGTTCGTCTGTTTTAAGGAAATATTATCAAAAAAATATTTTAGCTTTTGGAGATTTATTGCACAGAATTCATCCCTTGGCTGGACAAGGTTTTAATATGACTATTAGAGATATAAAAATTTTCTCTGAAATTATTCAAAATAAAATTGATTTGGGTTTACAGTTGGATTCTTCAATTTTAAAAGATTTTGAAAATCAAGCCAGAAATAAAAATTTTATGTTTTCAAATGGAATAGATTTTATTTATGAATTTTTTAATTTAGAAAAAAAATTGAAAATAAGAAATTTCACCAAAATTCTTAAAGCAGTTGGTAAAAATAATAATTTTAATAATTTATTGATTAAAATTGCAGATAGGGGAATAAATCTGTAATTTATTGAATGGTTGTATTATCAAAGTTATCATAATTATAAGTATTTAAAATTTCAGCAATTTTATTTTTTCTAATTTCTAAATCTTGGCTTTCCAATAATATTTGTTTTTCCTCTAATGAAAAAGGTGACGCCATTGCAAGAGCATTAATTGTTTCATTTAAATCTTGTTTCTCAAGAGATTTCCAATTGATTATGTATCCTTTTTTTTCAAACAAGGTTTTTAAGTCTTTAAAAATTAACTCAAGATCTGAAAATTTTAATTCTTTTTTTGAAATGTTTAAATCATCTGAAAAATCATCAAAAGTTACTTCACATAGACGGTAAGCTTTATCAGCTTTAATTTCTTTAATTACTTTAAATCGCGTTAATCCATTTAGCTCAATTAAATATCTACCATCAACTTTTTCAAAATTTGAAATTTTCCCTAAACATCCAACCTCATATAAATCAGGTATATCACTTAGTTTTTTTTGTTTTGGTTGAATTAAACCAATTAATTTATTGGTTTTCATACTATCATTTATCATCTCTATATATCTTGGTTCAAATATATTTAAGGGAACAGTTGTATTTGGAAAAATAATAAAGTTACTTAAGGGAAACACGGGTATAATTTTTGGTAAATCTTGTTTTTTCATAATTTCTTTTATCAAATTTTTGATAATCTATATACTAATCAAAAACTTTATTATTGCTTGCGTTAAAAAAACCGTCTATTTATTATATTTATATGCGGGTCTAGCTCATTGGTAGAGCGAATCGTTGCCAACGATTAGGTAGAGGGTTCGATTCCCTTGACCCGCTCCAATAAATTTTAAGTTATAATATTAAATGAGTGATCTTTTAAGTAAAAAATGTGTGCCATGTGAAGGTGGGATATTACCATTTGATATAAGTGAAATTCATAAATATCAAAAAAAAGTTGATGGATGGGATGTAAAAAAAAATGATAAAGATATTTTTTTTTTAGAAAAAAATTTTATATTCAAAAATTTTATTAATAGTCAAAATTTTATAAACAAAGTTGGGGAAATTTCTGAAAGTGAAAACCACCATCCTGATATCTCTTTTGGATGGGGTTATGCAAAAATTATAATTACCACACACGCAATAGAAGGTCTCTCTGAGAATGATTTTATTTTAGCAGCTAAAATTGATCAAATTGCTAATGTCTAAAATGTCTAGTTTTAGAAAAAACTAATATCGTATTAGTTTGATTTGCAAATTTTATTATTTCCTTATCTCTAATAGAACCAGAAGGTTGTATAACAGCACAAACTCCAGCTTGAATTAATTTTTCTATTCCATCTACAAATGGAAAAAATGCATCTGAAGC
>JADHRH010000053.1 GCA_016777545.1 Candidatus Pelagibacter sp. | reverse complement strand
ATGTAAAAATGACCCGCACCAAAAGTTACAACTCTATCTAAAACAGGCTTAACTGGTTCTGAAACACAAGCTTGTAAAAGATGTGTTTCAATTGGCAATGTCATATTTAATTTCTCTGCTAAAATATTTGTACTACCTGCAACACAAAGTCCAATTTTTTTAACTTTAATATCTCCACGTGAAGTTCTAACTCCCTGGATTTTTCCACTCACAACATCAAAACCTGTTACTTCACAATTTTGAATTATATCTACACCCATAGAATCTGCTTGTCGTGCATATCCCCAAGCTACCGCATCATGACGAGCAGTACCTGCACTTGGTTGCATCAATCCACCGAATATAGGAAACCTTACATTGTCTGAAAAGTCAGCCATTGGAATAATTTCTTTCACTTCTTCTCTATTTAATAAAACTGCGTCGATACCATTTAATCGCATTGAGTTTCCTCTTCTTGCAAAAACATTCATCTGGGCATCTGAGTGAGCAAGGTTAATAATTCCTCTTGGGGAAAACATTACATTGTAATTTAAATCCTGGCTCATCTTTCTCCACAAATCCATTCCAAATTCACTAAATAGAGCGTTATCATCATGCATGTAGTTTGATCTAATGATTGTGGTATTTCTTCCGACATTTCCTCCTCCTATCCATCCTTTTTCAATAATGGCGACATTGGTAATATTGTGCTCTTTTGCTAAATAATAAGCGGTTGCTAGACCGTGTCCACCTCCACCAATTATGACAACATCATACTCTTTTTTAGGAGTAGGATCTTTCCAGGCTAAATCCCAATTTTGATGACCAGAAAAAGCATTTTTGATCAAATTAAATATAGAATATTTTTGCATTAAATAATTTTATACAAACGAATATAAATAGTTCTTATTTTTTTTATATATATTTTTTAGAAGTTTCCAAAAAATTATAATAGGATATCAATTGAGCATTAAAAATTAATTTTATAGGAGTTTAAATGAGTGAAGTTAAGTCAGATATTCAAATAGCTAGAGAAGCTAAAATGCAACCTATAAATGATATTTTAGCAAAGATAAATGTACCTGATGAAAGTGCTGCTTTTAGTCCAATGGGAAGGCACATTGCAAAAATTAATTTAGAATATTTAGATACTTTAAAAAATAAACCAAATGGAAAACTTGTATTAGTGACAGCAATCACTCCTACTCCTGCTGGTGAAGGAAAAACAACAACTTCAGTTGGTTTAAATGATGGATTAAATAAAATTGGAAAAAAATCTATTGTTTGTTTAAGAGAACCAAGCCTTGGTCCCTCTTTTGGAATGAAAGGTGGAGCAGCAGGTGGTGGTTATGCTCAAGTAGTTCCAATGGAACAAATTAATTTACATTTTACTGGAGATTTTCATGCAATAACATCAGCTCATAATTTGCTGTCAGCCTTAATTGATAATCATATCTATTGGGGAAATAAATTAGACATCGATGTTAGAAGAATTGTTTGGAAAAGAGTAATAGATATGAACGATCGTTCTTTAAGATCTATAAATATAAACTTAGGTGGAGTTGCAAATGGTTTTCCAAGAGAAGATGGTTTTGATATAACAGTTGCATCTGAAATCATGGCAATCTTTTGCTTATCAAATGATTTAGAAGATTTAGAAAAGAGAATAGGAAATATTACAATTGCCTATACTAGAGATAGAAAACCTATTTATGCTAAAGACTTAAAAGCACAAGGACCAATGACGGTATTATTAAAAGATGCAATTAGACCTAATGTTACTCAAACTTTAGAAAATAATCCTGCAATTATTCATGGTGGCCCTTTTGCAAACATTGCTCATGGCTGTAATTCTGTAATTGCTACAAAGACTGGATTAAAACTTGCTGACTATGTTGTTACAGAAGCTGGATTTGGTGCAGACCTTGGTGCAGAAAAATTCCTTGATATTAAATGTAGAAAATCAGATTTAAAACCTAGCTGTGTTGTAATTGTTGCAACTATTAGAGCATTAAAAATGCATGGTGGTGTAGCAAAAGATGATCTTAAAACAGAAAACGTAGAAGCCTTAAAAAAAGGTTTAGTTAACCTTCAAAGACATGTGGAAAATGTAAAGAAATTTGGTTTACCAGTTGCAGTAGCTGTTAATCATTTTATTAAAGACACAGATAACGAAGTAAAAGCATTAATAGAATTTTGTGACACTATTGGAGTTAAAGCAAGTCTTTGTACTCATTGGGCAAATGGTGGTGAAGGTACAAAAGAACTTGCAAGTCATGTTGCTGAATTATGTGAGAAAAAAGAGGATAAATTCAAATTCTTATATGAGAGCAAAACTCCTCTATTTAAAAAGATAGAAACAATTGCAAAAGAAATTTATAGAGCAGATGAGGTTATTGCAGATACTAAAATTAGAGATCAATTAAAAAGCTTTGAAGATGCTGGATATGGAGAATTCCCAATTTGTATTGCAAAAACTCAATACAGTTTTTCAACAGACCCAAGCTTAAAAGGCGCACCAACAGGACACTCTTTACCAATTAGGGAGATTAAACTTTCTTCTGGAGCAGAGTTTATTGTGGTTATATGTGGGGCCGTTATGACGATGCCTGGGTTACCAAGAGTTCCAGCTGCAGACTCGATTAAGCTAAATAAAAACGGTGAGATTGAAGGTCTATTTTAAAAATTAGTTACGTAGATAATTAAGCCAGTTTCTAACTTCGCATGTCCTATTATTAAAATCTAATAGTTCGTTTTGAGATTTTATATAAGAGATATGGTTTTCATACTCTTCTTCATTTAAAAAATTTTTATTTACAAATAGTCGTTCTTTACGACCTTCAATAAGTTTAATCATCTGAAAGTACTCATAATCAGGATGATACTGTAGGCCAATAATTTCGGAGTTTCCTGCATTAAAACTAACACCCATTACATTGTTAACTTTATCACTTGATAGAAGAATAGCATTTTTTGGTAATTCACTTACTTCATCAAAATTAAATGCTGGTGATGTAAAAATCTTTTTTTTATCTTTATAAATAAAATGCTTCTCACCTGCATTGTTAATAATTACATCTGACGCAATTCCAATATGGGCACCTTTTTTTCCAGGGTTTACTTTGCCCCCAGCCGCTGTTGTGCAGACTTGTAACCCCCAACAAATAGCTAAAATCTTTTTTTTTTGAGTAAAACAATTTGATGCAAAATTAATATGTTTCTTAATCACATCTGTCATATCATTTATTCGCATTGCACCACCGGTAAACACAATTCCATTATATTTATTCATGTCTTTTAGAGCATTCGCTGTCTCATCATCATGACCAGGATTTATAATTTCAGTAATTGTAGATGGTTCTATTTTTAAAATTAAGTTTTTTAAGTTATCTGCCGCAGAAGCTCCAGCTGCTTTAATAAAAAATTCACTATCTTCTCTAATATTTCCTTCAACAATTAAAATATTCAAATCACTCATTTAAACAATTCACCTGTCATACTGTGCTGGTACATTATCCTCATATCATCCTCAGTTAATTTTTTTGGATTTCCTCCAGTAGATGGGTCTGCTAAAGCCATTTTTGATAATTTATCAATATCAAAATCTTTTTCATCAATCACTTCTGATAATTTATGAGGCATATCAAGTTTTTTTCTTAAATCTAAAACCCAGTTAACAAAACCATCAAAAGATCTGTCTTTAAGTTCTAAATAGTCACAAATTTTAATTATCTTATTTTCAATTACATCTTTGTTAAAAGTTAATACGTAAGGCATAAATATTGCATTAGATAAACCGTGATGAATATTGTTTAATGCATTTACTGGGTGGCTTAATGAATGAATTGCTCCTAGTCCTTTTTGAAATGCAGTTGAGCCCATACTAGCTGCTGTTAACATATTCATTCTTGCTTCAATATTAGATCCATTGCTAACAGCTTCTAATAGCCACTTATCAATTAATCTCATTCCTTCTAAAGCAATTCCATCTGCCATCGGATGATAGCCTGGTGCACAATAGGCTTCTAAATTATGTGCTAGTGCATCCATTCCAGTTGCTGCAGTCATTTTTGCTGGTAATCCAACTGTTAAAATTGGATCTAAAATAACTATTGATGGTAAAAATTTTGGATGAAAAATAATATTTTTCACGCCTGTTTCTTCATTTAATATTACTGATGCTCTGCCAGTTTCAGAACCAGTGCCCGCAGTAGTAGGTACTGCAATAATGGGGGCAATCTTATCAGAGTTTGCTTTAGTCCAATTATCTCCAACATCTTCAAAATCCCAAATAGGTAGATTTTGACCTGACATAAAAGCAACTGCTTTACCAACATCTAAACCACTACCACCTCCAAACGCAATAACACCATCACAATTGTTTTTTTTATAACTATCAACACCTTCATTAACATTCGTGCCAGTTGGGTTACCAACAACATTTGAATATAATGCAGCAATAATTCCACCCTCTTTTAAAATCGATAAAGTGTTTTTAACAATAACAGATTGAGCTAATCCATTATCAGTAACAAGCAGTGGCTTTTTAATGTTTAAATTTTTACATGCTGAAGCAACATCATTAATTCTATTTTCACCTACCCACATTGTAGTAGGATAATTCCAGTTGTATTTTTGCATATTATGTTTTAGTGTTTTATAAAGTTGGTTGATGTATATCACTTTCTAAAATAATTTTAACCGAAATATTTATGCAAAAAACTATCACACCTATTGATAATACCCTTTATATCGAAAGAAATTATGATGGAGCTAAAATAGAAGAAACTATTAATGGCTCAATGAAAGCTCAAAAAATGTGGGCCGATCTAGATATTAAAGAAAGAGTAAAACTATTAACAAGTTTTGTTGAAGATTTTTTATCAAGAAGCGATCTGATTTGTGAAGAACTAAGTAGACAAATTGGTAGACCAATTTCTCAAGCTGCTGGTGAATTAAAGGGCTTTAAAGAAAGAGCCGATTACATGCTATCTATTGCAGAAAAGAAATTATCAAATATTGATGTAGCAAAAGATGATAATTTTAAAAGTTATATAAAAAGAAAAGCTCTTGGTGTAGTTTTTGTAATAGCGCCATGGAACTATCCTTACCTCGTTGCAGTAAACTCTATAATACCAGCTATGGCAGCAGGTAATTCTGTTATTTTAAAACATTCTGCTCAAACCCCTTTATGTTCTGAGCAACTTTACCAATCAGCTAAAAAAATTCTGCCTAAGGATATTTTTAATTATTTACATTTAAACCATGAAGATAGTTTAAAAATTGTTTCTGATAAGCGAATTAATTTTGTCTCATTCACTGGATCAGTAAAAGCTGGTTATGACGTCCAAAAAGCAACTCAGAATAAATTTATTGATATGACTTTAGAATTGGGTGGTAAAGATCCTGCTTATGCAAGATATGATTGTGACTTAGAAAAAACAGTTGAAAATTTGGTTGATGGATCTTTTTTTAACTCAGGTCAATCATGTTGTGGAATAGAAAGAATTTATGTTGATGAAAAAATTTATAATAATTTTTTAGAATTGTTTGTTTCAAAAACTTATAATTACAAACTTGGAAATCCATTAGAAAAAGAAACCAACTTAGGTCCTGTGGTTAAACTATCAGCTGCTGATTTTATTTTACAACAAATAAACTCTGCAATTGATAAAGGTGCAAAAAAAATGATTGATGAAAGTAAATTTAACTTTCCAAAAGAACATAAAAATTATTTAATTCCTCAGGTTTTAACAAACGTGAACCATGATATGGCTTTTATGACTGAAGAAACTTTTGGACCCTGTGTTGGGATTATGAAGGTTAAAGATGATAATGAAGCAATTAAATTAATGAATGATAGTCCTTATGGATTAACAGCTTCAGTTTGGACAAAAGATCTTGATATTGCTCAAAAAATTGGCAATCAAATTAATACAGGAACGTTTTATATGAATAGATGTGATTATCTAGATCCTGCATTATCATGGACTGGTGTTAATGAAACCGGAAAAGGTTGTTCGCTATCTGAGGTAGCTTATGAAAAATTAACTTCACCAAAAAGCTTTCACTTAAGAAAAGAACAATAAAATGAAATTAAATTTTAAAGGTAAAACTGCTGTAATCACTGGTGCAAGTGGTGGTATGGGTTTAGAGATGTCAAAAAAACTATCTCAAAACAATATTTCAGTTTTAATGTTAGATTTAAAAAGTCCTAGTAAAGAATTTTTAGATAATAATAAAAAATGTGAATTTAAAAAAGCTGATGTTACCAACTTTAAAAAATTAAAGTTATATATCGACAGTTTTTATAAAAAACACCAAAGATTAGACTACTTAGTTAATAC